>JAQVBQ010000134.1 GCA_028690215.1 Bacteroidales bacterium
TTCTGAGAGCGAAACCAAATGAAGCGGCTATCTACGAGCGATTGTATGATGAGGCATACAGCAGGGTTAAGTCATTGCTAAACCGGAGGACTGGGATATCAAGGATCAAGCCATGGCCGGCCATATAAAATAGAAAAAGCGGAGCTTTCGGGCCCCGCTTTTTTATCACCTCATCCTGTTTGGATACTTGAGCATGAAGTCAACTTCAATGCCTGACAACGCCTCGTTAGGATCGAGGTCGGCAATCACAAGCAATTTGTAATACCTGAACCCGGACCCATTCATCCTTATCAGTTTCTCCCTCCTATGCATGATTGGTGCATAGTCAACACCATTCCTGGAGGCATAAATCACAACGTTCAGCGCACTCTTGAAGATTCCCCTGTGCGCCAGCGACCGGATGACGAAGTTATAATCCTCGTAGCTGATTGGCCGGGTGATGATCATACAGGTTGTTTTCGTGCTTGTTGCACCCGGTATGTTGGCAAGGTTGTAAACCTGTCCTCCTGAATCCTGCACATAGCAGTCAGGGTAGTTATTGACCACTCGTTTGTATGATCCAATCAACTTCGACCACGTGGCGGTAGCAATATCAAACACATAGAGATAATCATACAGCGGATTGATCACAAAGATGCGGCCTCCTCCGGTTATGTAGTCATAAGCCAGCGATGCTCCAGCTGCGAATGTTTCAAAGGGAACAGATTCATAAGCTGTCGTTAATGCCGCTCCATTTTCTGCGGTCAGCAATGAGGCGGCAATCATCTTTGGGATGATCTCTGATACACTAATTTTCGATGACCGAGTATTGTTCTCCCGGATGATCTCCGATATTGTTTCCGTGTCTGATCCTGATAATAATGTTACTCCTTTTCCCGTTACGAATGCCAGCGCCTTATCCATCTGCGTAATGTTTGGGTTGATTATTACATCGCGAGAAACAGGCTGTCGCGCGATATACTTGCCTTCGTTGTTTATCTCCAAGGCCCATATACCATCATCAGTGAAAGCAAGCAGCGGAAATTGCCCGAACTGGCCCTGTGATATCGCTTCGGTGTTAGATGATACTGAAATGATTTTGCCAACTGGAAGCGTTATTCTTGACGATGCAGGGAACACGAACGGGTTCTGGTGAGCAGAGACGTATAGTGCTCCGCTTCTGTTTTCATACCAATATGCTGCCTGAAAATTATCTTCAACTGTTCCAAGATCAGGAGGTAATAAATCGGGGCTAAGATAGAATGATCCGTTGAGATATTTATGTTCAGTTAGGGGAATGCTTTTTTCAGCGGCTCCATTTGCAACATCTGAGGTATATGTTACTGTTTCCTTAGCTCTCACGTTCGGATAGAATATGAATGGTTGTGCTCCAAAGTTATATGCATCTATGGCTAATGTTCGCCCATAGTCTGCAATTTCGTAAGATTGTGATCCGATTCCGAATTTAAACCCTCCGAATGGCCTGCTGCTAACTCCAAATAAATGAATCTTGTGGTTGTAAGCAAATAATCCAGTCGCTTTAATCTTATCGTGTGATAGATAATCGTCCTCCATTGACCTTTGGCTGACAAGAGTATTGAGCTTTTCCATCGGAACATCGACATTTGACCTGGATTGCGCAAGCTCCGAAATAGGGATAGAATGCACAAGAAAGAAGTTGGATGCCTCCGCTATTGATTTTCTAATAGCATCTCGAGACTTGTACATGCCTCCAAATAGATATGTTGATGGGTTGTCCGGGTCTGTCACCCACCCATTGAGAACCCCATCCTGTACAATGGTGTATATTGGCGGGGTGATAAATATATCTACGCTCTTAATGATGTCCGAGTATGATGATAAGGCCGATATGGAGTGACTAAAAACCAGTCTGCTCGGATTGTTAAAGATTATGGATATCTGCTTGTTAATTTCAGCCCCATCACTAACAAGTGGAGCACGTGTTGCTGGCCCGGCAGTAAATGGGATAAAGCGTGAAGGGCACATGAGAAACGGAGGAGAGTGCTTTACAAGAATTGATCCGTCATACATCCTAAGTGCGTATCTGACAAAAAACGGGAATACATGCCTTTGGTTCTCACTCTGTTCACTTATAAATGTATTGATTATTCCGTATATCTTATTTGTGATTACCCCCTGTGCCTCTTTTACAGCTCCCTCGAACACGCTGCTCATTACTGCAGCGCCCTCATCTCCGAGACGATATCCAAGCCAGTCTTTTAGTTTCTTCGTGAAATCATCTGCTAAGTTCTCCGCGACATTATCACTTTTACCGATTACATCTGGATTAACGAAAGATCCTTCCGTTGTTTTAATAAAATTGATATAGTTAAGCTGACCGGTGCTATCTGAATTAATAAAAAAAGACTTGTCATTACCAGAAAGAGCAACGGATTGAAGCGAAAAGTTTATTACCGGGAACGGTATGTCTGCCCCAAGAGCAGCATATGCATTTGATGACGGTTTCCAAAGTGAATAGCACACGTCATTAGATGTCGTAATTATAACGGTATCGCCAACTGCACTAATATCGGTAAACGTACTACTGACAATAGATGCAACATTGCCGATCAACGTAAATACGCCATTTGCATAATTGTATGCTCTTATTGTGTTCCCATCAAGAGAAAGGAAGTGTTCATAGCCTTGATTCTTGTGGACAAAAATGAATTTTCCCGGGATTGTTCCTAGGATCTTCGGTGGGAGAACCGGTCTCAGTTCTCCCCCTGTAATTGACATATTAACTACATCTTCCAGCTCGCCATCGAATGAATCATGATCAGATGGCAGGCGCGTGATGCCTTTATACTTTATGTACTTCTTTTCGTTCTGCATAATTCTTGCGATATATGATCGTATGTAGCTCTCTACCATCCTTATTGATTACTTCTCCCACTCGGAATATGCCTTTCCTGTTCCCTTTAAGCATGATTTCAGATGCTTTCTTCGAGTAGATACGCAAAGCTCTTCCCCTGTCAGAACTTCCACAGGCAACAACTCCGGATTCTTCGTAACTTTTCGTAATGTAGAGTTCATCGTATCCGTTGTTCCTGCACATGAATATCTGTACGCGATCTCCGTTTTGAAGATTCATTCTCCTGGCAAGTTCGGCAGAAATATCAATCTCTCCTGTATCATAGGCCCGAATTTTGCAATCAGGCATTCGTGATGTTATATCTATCATTTCTTGAAAATGAAAATGTTCATATTCCTTACCTTTGCTTTCTCAACATTTATGGTAGCCTTATTC
>JAQVBQ010000046.1 GCA_028690215.1 Bacteroidales bacterium
TCTACGTTTTCCTTGCTCTGCCATACAACTTTATCAGAGAGTTTGTCTGTTGGGGTGAGGTCCAGGAATTTGTTACAGCCCGACAAACCAATAACACTGACAAATAATGTGATTATAAATATTTTTGTTTTCATGTTATTCATCGATTTAGAAAGAAATTGTTAGACCACCCATGAATGTCTTCTGTTGAGGATAGTAACCATTGGTAACACCTGGTCTTTCAGGGTCAATACCTTCAGGCAGACCTGAGAGAGTGAAGATGTTTGTACCCTCTACAAAAATTCTAATGTTGTCAAAGCTAATCTTACCGGTTAATCTCTTAGGTATGGTGTAACCTATCTGAGCAGATTTCATACGGATGTATTTTCCGTCCCTGAACCAGTATGTAGATGCATAAGCATTGTTTGTGTTAGGTGTATTGATAGACAACCTTGGGAACGATGCGTTTGTGTTCTCTGGAGTCCACGAATTCTCTACAAGGTAAACCGGAGCATTTGAACCGGCTTTGAAAGGTTTTGTAAAGATTGTGTTGTCATCGTTGTAGTTGTAGTATGTACCTGTAAGAGAAATGTCACTCATTGCACCAGCAGTGAAGAGCATTGAGATATCAAATCCCTTGTATGAGGCATTGAGATCAAGACCAGCTGTAAGTTCAGGTCTGTTTGGCTTACCTACCAATGCACGGTCCTGTGAATAAGAGATCACACCGTCACCGTTAAGATCTTTGTACTTGATATCACCGACACGTGGACGTGAACCTACGATGTATGGAGAGTTATCAATCTCCTCCTCGCTCTGGAAAAGTCCGTCAGCAACTAGACCGGCCATAACCCAAGGAGATTTTCCTGTTCTCTTTGCATAGTCAGGAGTATTAGGGCTGTCCATATACTTGATATACCTTGTTGTTGCCCAGCTGAGGTTAAGTTTCGCTCCATAATAGAAGTCACCAACCTTGCCGTTATGCTCGAGCATCAGGTCGATACCCTTTGTGTCAACGCTGTTGTTGTTAACATAAGTTGTATAGTATCCACCCATTGAACCAGGCATACTTGTCTGAGTTCCCAGGATATCCCAGGTGTAGTTGTAGAATACGTCAAACTCAACGTCTAACTTTCCACTCCACATAGATGCGTCGAAACCTAAGTTGTATGCAATGGTCTTCTCCCAAGTAAGGTTAGGGTTTGCCACTGCCGATGTCATAAGTGCATTCTGTCCGCCGCCGTTAAGAACAACCTGAGCGGTTGGTTCACCGATAAATGCCATTGTGCTCAGGAAGCTGTATGCTGAAACAGGGTCTGAACCGAGCATACCAACTGATCCGCGGATCTTGAGGTTATCTATGAAATCAAGATTTGCATTCTTGAAGAAATCCTCGTTTGAGATTCTCCATCCGAGTGAGAGTGAAGGGAAGAAACCCCATCTCTTGCCCGGAACGCTGCCTGAGAATTTATATGAACCGTCATAACGGCCTGTAAACTCCGCAAGGTAACGGTTATCATAATCGTATTTGATACGGCCGACAACACCTACGCTTCTGTTAGCATTGCTTGATCCGCTGATAGGATCGTCTGTAGGAACCTGTGCAATATCAAGTTCAGGAAGCTCCTTGAAGTAGAAACCCTTTCCGTATGCTGCAAAGCTGTTGGTCTTGTAGTCCCTTGCCTCCATAAGCACCATACCGTCAAAATTGTGGGCTCCGAATGAACCTTTATAGTTTGCGCTTACCTGTGAAACAAGTCTCTGCCATTGAGAATAACCCTCTCCAAGAGTCATCAGGGTCTGATTACGTGCATCTGTTGTCAGACCGTATGTAATCTCGCTTGTAGTTGAACTTGGGATAGTCTCGAGGTAAACCTTGTAAGGTGTACTGAAGTTTTTAGAAACTGATGCTGACTGGTCATAAGCACCTGTGAACTTAAGGTTCAGCCCTTTAACCCAAGGAAGATCCCACTGAATGTCAACGTTTGTCTGAACCGCTCTTGTGATTGATTTGTGTTTTCCAGAAAGCTCTGTTGCTGCAATAGGATTTACAGCATTGTTATATGCATTGCGGCTTGCCACCGGAACACCATTAATCATCTTAGGAAGGTACGGGTGTGCATAAGCTGCCTGCTCTGCAACGCTGAGCCACTGATATGAAGCTCCAACGCCTGCAGATCCGCCGGCACCGTAACCAGGAGTTCTTGTGTCTCCTACTGATCCGGCAACACCTACGTTAACCTTTAGGTTCTTTGCAACCTGCGCTTCGAGGTTACTCCTGAGGTTGTATCTTTTATAGTCGAAGTTCTTGATGTTACCGTCCTGACCCA
Source organism: Bacteroidales bacterium (assembly GCA_028690215.1). Taxonomy (GTDB): domain Bacteria; phylum Bacteroidota; class Bacteroidia; order Bacteroidales; family UBA932; genus Bact-08. The sequence goes on from JAQVBQ010000046.1 coordinate 2,310, forward strand.
TATAACCGATAGAGGCGAAATATTTCATCTTCTCGCTTCCACCGTTAATTGTAACGTTATGCTGTCTGGTTGTACCTGTTCCGAATGTCTCTCCAATCCAGTCAGTATTTCCCCAACCGTCACTGTCGTCACCATTGGTCATCATTGCAACCTGAGCTGATGTAAATATAGGAGCGTTACCGTCGAGTTCACTGGCTTTGTTATACCAGTATGCATATCCCGGTCCGTCAAGGAATTTAGGATAGTTGGCATTCACTGAAATACCATAAGATCCCTTATAGGTGATTTTTGACTCGCCTACCTTTCCCTTCTTGGTTGTGATGATGATTACACCACCGGCACTCTGCAGACCGTAAACAGCTGCAGAAGATGCATCCTTAAGAACAGAGACAGTCTCAATGTCACTAGGATCGATGTCGTTAATAGACCTAGGCATACCGTCTACTATATAAGTAACAGCAGCTCTTGATCCACGGATTCTCAAACCTGCGCCATCGGCACCAGGCTGTCCTGACTCCTGTACAGATGTCACACCTGCAACACGGCCGCCGAGGACACTGGTAATGTTAGTAGCCGGAGTTTTCAAGAGTTCAGTACCCTTTATCTGAGAGATTGATCCTGTCAGACTCGCTTTTTGCTGAGTTCCATAACCGACAACGATAATCTCTTCCAGTCTGGATACATCCTCCTGCATTACTACATTTACCACAGCCTGTCCGGTAAGACGGATTTGCTGTGTAAGCATTCCAAGCAATGAGAACTCTAAGAGATCTCCCTTGTTTGCTGTTATCTGGTACTCCCCGTTCTGACCTGTAGTGGTATAGTTGTTTGTTCCTTTTACAACTATTGCCACTCCGGCGATTGGAGCTCCCTTGGTATCAGAGACTGAACCCTTGATACCCGACTGAGCGTATCCCGAAGACGCACAGACAAGAAGTAAGAACAGTGAAAGAAGCGAAGCCCCTCCCACCATTCGGAAATTCCTGAAAATCAAGTATACATTTTTCATAGAATACCTTTTGATTAATAATTAGTTTTAAATATTTTAAACATATAGTTTCATTTTTACTGTTTAAGAGCCCTCTCGAGACTATCCCACCAGTTCTTTGTAATAACATGGGAGACGTCGAAGATTGTTACACCGTCAGTGCTCTTCATAGCCTGCTTTACTGCTTTCTCAAACTGAGCCGAATCTGTCTCGTACTGGCTTACGAGTATGGCACCCATAACAGGTACTACACCCTTTGTGATTCTCTTTGCAAGCTCGGCACCGCCTTCAACCGAATACCAGTATGTCCTGTTATTGATATCCATACCCGGCTCACCGGTATAGCCAAGAGAACGGTTGGCATTATCCACATCCTCTTTGGTGACGTTTGAATAGTAAAGACCGGTCATATATACATCCAGAAGGTCTGCATAACCGCTTTTATAATAGTCCGGGGTTGCCCAAGCAAACTCCTTTGAAGGGTCGTACTTAACGCTGGCCCAATTGACACCCAATTGATAATAGGTAGGATACCATGCCCCGGTATAGTCACCGAGTATCAGCTTCTTATTTATCTTTTTGAGCTCTTTATGTACATTTTCTGCGAATCCTTTGATAATCATCGCTCTCCACTCAGCCCACTTCTTGAAATGTTTTCCCTCTCTCCATACCTTCTTTCCGTCTTTCTCTGCCCAATAGAGAATATCATCCGGATAGTTCTCGACCTTTATACCCGAGTATGCTTCGAATTGCTCCTTTGATGCCTGGCTGAAATCTGAGGTCACATTGTCAAAACGCATTCTGTCGAGAATAAGTCCGTCCACATTTTTATATTTAGAGACAAACTCCTTGAGGATGCTCAGCTGGTAAGCCCTCACCTCAGGATTTGCAGGATTGAGCATTCCGTTGTAGCTCCACTTCATATCCCCGATCTTCATCATCTTACCCTCGTGGTAAACCAAAGATTGCCATTCCGGGTGCTGTTTGTAGATTATACCTCTATTAAAGAAGTTGTGTCCTCCGGCAAACACATTCAAGGATGCATGTACAACAAGCCCTCTCTTGTGACCCTCCTCAATGAAAACCTTCATCATGTCAAAGTCCGGGTCTCTGTACCAACCCTCCCACTCTGCCATGAAAGGTGCAATCTTGCTCTTGTAGAGGACTTCACCCATAATTGATTTTACATCGACAACAACATCAGTCACTCCCACACTTTTCACCTTGTCCAGATACCAGGCGATAGAGTCTTTTGTACCCAGCCTGTTGAAGTTCGCCTCGCAGTCAAACCACATATAGACCTTTTTATTCTGTCCATAACTGATTGTTGCTATTAATAATGTTGCAATAAACAAAAGTCGCTTCATATGCCTCAATTTGTAAATAATTATTTGTTTAGTGAGTACAAACATAGTAAATATATTTTTCTTTCAAAGCATATTTAATAAAATATTTTATTAATTAGTGTGCATTTATGTAAATTTCTTAGCATCTTTGCATGGCTAAAAAATATTATTACATTTGTAAGTTACTTATCATATCTAATTTTAAATAACATGAGCCTATCCTGGATCGACATTCTAGTAATTGGAATATACATTGCAGTTATTCTATCTCTCGGTTTCATACTCTCAAAAAAAGCCTCTAAAAACATTGATAACTATTTTCTCGGAGGCAAAAAAATTAAATGGTACTTTCTTGGACTGTCAAACGCTTCAGGTATGTTTGACATCTCCGGAACAATGTGGACTGTTGCCATTCTTTTTGTATACGGATTAAAGAGTGTCTGGCTGCCATGGCTGTGGCCGGTTTGGAATCAGGTCTTTGTAATGGTCTTCCTTGCAATCTGGATGAGACGGTCAAATGTCATGACAGGTGCCGAGTGGATTCTTACCCGTTTCGGAGGAAGGGGAGGAAGAATGTCTCACATTGTGGTCATAATATTTGCCATAATAAGTGTAATAGGATTCATGGCTTACTTCTTTGAAGGTATCGGCAAGTTTGCAATTCAGATACTTCCATGGGATCTAACCTGCGATCTTGGCTTTATGACCCTTACTTCAGCTGAATCGTATGCTCTTATCATTATAGGTATAACTACCCTGTACACCCTAAAGGGAGGTATGATGAGTGTAGTTGCAGCAGATATTTTCCAATTTGTAATCATGACTGTTTCTTGTTTGATAGTCGGTTACATTGCCTACACTTCAGTGACAGGTGAACAGATAGCAGCTCTTACTCCTGCCGGCTGGGATAACATGTTTTTCGGATGGAATCTCAATCTTGACTGGGGCGGCATAATGCCTGCGCTCAACGACAAGATTGCCTCCGACGGTTATCAGATTTTCGGAGCATTGGTTATGATGATGGTATTCAAGGGAATATTCGCCAGTCTGGCCGGTCCTGTACCGAGCTACGACATGCAGAGGATACTCTCCACCAGAAAACCTTCAGAGGCTGCCAAAATGAGTGGACTTACAATATTTCTTCTTTTCGCTCCAAGATATCTCATGGTAGCCGGACTGGCGGTTCTCTCAATCGTCTTCCTCTCACCTGAACTTGCCGGAATGGGCTCTGCAATGGACTTTGAGACAATCCTGCCGATAGCCATAACCCGTTTTGTGCCGACAGGTCTTAAAGGACTCCTTCTGGCCGGACTTCTGGCAGCATTCGTGGGGACTCTAGCCGCATTTGTCAATTCAGCCCCTGCATATATTGTGAACGACCTTTACAAAAAATATATCAAACCGGACGCTGAACCTAAAACATATGTGCGCTTCAGCTACCTGGCATCAATAGTATTGGTTGTAATTGGTGTTGCTTTCGGATTCTTTGCGGATTCACTCAATGCCCTGACACTTTGGATCACATCATCCCTATATGGTGGATATGCGGCAGCAAACGTTCTGAAATGGATCTGGTGGAGATTCAACGGATACGGTTACTTCTGGGGAATGCTGTCAGGCCTTATTGCATCGACTGTTAAACTATTCTTCTTCCCTGAAATCCCGGACATCTACTTCTTCCCAATCACGCTGATCGCCTCATTCATAGGATGTTTCGCCGGTACATATCTCACAAAACCCGATGATGATGAGGTACTTATAAAATTCTACAAGAATGTACGCCCTTGGGGCTTCTGGAAACCTATCCACGAAAAGGTTGTTAAGCTTGACCCTACTTTTGAGGGGAACAAGGATTTTGGCAGGGATGTTGTGAATGTTATAGTTGGTATTGTTTGGCAGATGGCCCTTGTGGTACTCCCGATATTCTTCATTATTCACAAAACAGGAGCTACTCTGATTGCTCTCGGAGTTGTCGTTGTAAGTATGGTTATACTCAAATTCAACTGGTACGACAAACTGCACAGAGCTGATATCGGATTTGAAAACGAGAACTAAACTACTTATATGAAAAACACATTCCTGCAACAGTCCTATGACGGTAACAAAACTGCCTCTCTCAAGAAAGAGCTGATCAGATTGCTTGTCCTTAATGGAAACTACAGCATAACGGACCTGAGCAGGGAGGTGAATATAAGTGTACCAACAATGACAAAACTCATCGGTGAACTGATTGCCGAGGGTTTTGTCCTTGATTTCGGGAAACAGGGTACAAGCGGGGGCAGAAGGCCTAATATGTACGGCCTCAATCCCGATGCAGGTTATTTTATTGGTGTTGATATAAATAAGGACAACATATCTCTTGGTCTCATAAATTTTAAAGGACAACTTATTGAATATGAGCCCAACAAACAATTTGTGCTGGAAAACACAATACACTCCCTTGACAAGCTTTGCACAATAATCAAGTCATTCATCACAAAGGTGACAGTTTCAAAGGAAAAGATACTTGCTGTAGGGGTGAACCTCTCAGGGCGCGTAAACTCTCAGTCCGGTTTCAGTTACAGCTTCTACTACCTAGACGAGAAACCTCTCTCCGCACTCATTGAGGAGAGGCTTGACTGCACTGTCTTTATTGAAAACGACTCGCGTTCAATGACATACGGAGAGTATATGCATGGAGAAAACAGCAATTTCAAGGATATGCTCTTTATAAATGCAAGCTGGGGTTTAGGTATAGGAATAATCATCGACGGCAAGCTTTACTATGGTAAATCAGGCTTCTCGGGAGAATTCGGACACTTCCCTTTCTTTGACAATGAGATAATCTGCCGTTGCGGCAAGAGAGGATGCCTTGAAACAGGGGCATCCGGATCTGCAATGCACAGAATGTTTATGGAGAAACTAAGTGAAGGTCGCGTCTCCACACTCTCCAACAAATTCAACAAGGGTGAGCAGATAACCATTGAAGATATAATGGATGCCGTTCATAAAGAGGATGTCCTGGCCATAGAGATTATAGAGAGTGTTGGCAATGAGCTTGGAAAAGCAATTTCAGGCCTTATTAACCTCTTCAATCCGGAGCTGATTGTTCTCGGAGGAACCCTTGCAAATGCAAAAGATTATATAATGCTGCCCATCAAGAGTGCAATCAATAAGTACTCACTAATCAGAGTAAGTAAAGATACAAATATCAGACTCTCCAAATTAGGAGAGAAGTGCGGCATCATGGGAGCATGTATGCTCGCACGAAGCCGCACTCTCGGTATTCTTTAATACTATTAATAGATATAATATTTCTTAGAGAGTTTTCTGAAGCTCTCCACATCCTTGTACCAGTAGTCGCGGATATCCTCGAACCTGTGTCTTTCAGAGAATTTCAAACGAATCTGATCTGAACCGCATACCTTGTCGAACATATTGTAACGTTTCTGATCGGCATTCTTGAACACAGCCTTGTCAGGCCAAAGTTCTGCAAGAGCCTGCATCACATAAAACTGGATGTCTGTGAGTGCACAGTTTTCATAATCAAGTATATGGACCTGGACTCCTTGATAATCCGTTCCTGCACCGACTGCATAGAAAGGTTTCAGATAGATAGAGCGGAACTTCACACCCGGAAGGTTGTAGCTATTAAGCCTGTCTGCCAGAGCGCCTGCATCAATCCAATCTGTTGCAAACACCTGGAAAGGAATAGTATATCCTACACCTATCGACAGATAACCCAGTTCTCCCAGAATTCCCGATACAGGATAGTACATAGAACTTGCTGCCTGAGGAATATGAGGTGAAGATGGAACCCACTGGAGGCCTGTCTTGTCAAATGTCATATCTCTTTTCCAACCCTTCATCGGTATAACTGACAATCTACATTGAGCTTTAAGCATCTTCTCACCGTGCAGAAGCATTGCAAGCTCCCCGCAGGTCAATCCGTAGATATATGGTATCCTGAACTGGCTGACAAAAGAGTAGAAGCCATCTTGAACAAGATTTCCCTCAATTCTCTCTCCTCCCAGTGGATTAGGTCTGTCAAGGACTATAAACTCAATATTGTTTTCTGCAGCAGCCTCCATGGCAAGACCCATAGTGCTGATATAGGTGAAGGATCTGCTTCCTATATCCTGAATGTCATATACCAATACGTCAATATCCTTGAGCATCTCGGGAGTAGCCTTTCTTGTGGCACCGTATAGTGAGTATACAGGAAGTCCTGTTCTGGAATCCTTGGTACTTTCTATATGATCACCTGCATGGACATCACCTCTCACTCCGTGTTCAGGGCCATACAAGGCAACCAGCTTTACATTTGGTGCCTCAAATAATACGTCGATTGTGGATTTTATATTGTTGTCAAATCCTGTAGGATTGGTAATAAGACCCACTCTCTTGCCTTCAAGCACCTTGAAGTTGGAGGCTTTAAGAACCTCAAGACCTGTCATGATCTTCTGAGAATATCCCTTTGAAACGGTCATGGCCAAAATGAGGACCAATACTATTTTTAATCTATTCATATCTAAATTTAAGCTTTTACCTCGGCCTGTTTCTTGCCGAATGAGTCATCAACTTTAATAAATGCTGTCACAGCGATTGTTGCTACACAACAAATCATCACCCACCAGAAGAAATTCTCATATCCGATAAGCTCCTGTAACCAGCCCGCCATCATACCAGGCATCATCATACCCAGAGCCATGAAGGCTGTACATATTGCATAGTGAGCCGTTTTATGCTCACCCGCAGCAAAGTAGATCATATAAAGCATGTAAGCCGTAAATCCGAATCCGTACCCGAATTGTTCGACAAACACACAAAGGTTAATAACAAAAAGACTTTCAGGTTGGAATACACTCAGGTAGACAAAAGTCGCACATGTGAGTGAAATACTCCATGCCATCGGCCAGAGCCACTTTTTCAAACCACCCTTGGCAGCTATAATACCTCCGATAATGCCTCCCAATGTGAGACCCAGAATACCGATTGTACCATAAACCAGACCAACCTGTCCGGTTGTAAGACCCATACCTCCTACCTCTTTTGCATCAAGCAGGAACGGAGAGATCAGCTTGACAAGCTGTGCCTCCGGAAGTCTGTAGAGAAGCATAAAGGCAATTGCAATCCATATCTGTTTCTTCTTGAAGAATGAGGCAAATGTCTCGAAGAACTCCTTGAAGATAGTTCTTGCTGTAACCTCTTTAGCCGGTTTGTCTGAAGCAGGTTTCGGAAGAATGAACTTATGGTATAATGCAATTGCAAGGAAAAATCCTGCAAGGATAAAGAATGTCACTGACCACGCAAAAGAGATGTTACCTGAAAGGCCCTTGAATGAAGCAGTTGTCTCGTGATCCAGCTTAGGATCGACCTGTACCAGAATATATGCAGGTTTGTCCCAGTTTTCTGAAGTAAATGTTATTCTATCCCCGTAAGCCAGGAAAATACTTTTATCACCCTTATTCATAGAGGTATTAAGTACTATCTTCTCTCCCACTTCAGGGGCTTTGGAGAGCTTAACTGCTACCAGTTGGGCATTTCCGTTCATCTTATGAACCTCTTTGCCTGCATTCTCCTCGCCAAAATTTCTTTTGATAAAACCACCGAGAGGATTTGAAACACTCCTTGTCCACCACGACTCCTCTTTCTCAATCTGTGCCTTGCTCTTCTCAGCCTCAACAAAACCATTTGCAATATTGTGCTCTACTGCGTATGCCTTTAGAATCGCAGCAGAATCCACGGTTATTGTATTTGTCCCCAGATTCACTACCGGAGGATTCACCTCAAACATATAGTCAGAACTCTGCACCGGTGTGGCATTTACTGTGGTATCCTCGGCAGGAAGTGTAAATGTTGATGCATATTGAGGCCCCGCATTCACCTGTAGCTCTGCCGGTTTAAGACCAGTGGATGACTCAAGCAATCCGGCTATGATTATCAAAAGCCCTTGGCCGGTGATAGTAGCTATCCTGTAAAATGTGCTTCTTATACCCACATACATAGCCTGGTCATGGCTATCTAGGGCAAGCATATAGAAACCGTCCGCAGCTATATCGTGTGTTGCGGAACTGAATGCAATCAGCCAGAAAACAGCCAGAGTGAGCTGGAAGAAGTTGCTTGCCGGAATCGTGAATGCTATTCCTGCGAGACCTGCCCCTACCAATATCTGCATTGTGACAACCCACCATCTCTTGGTCTTTAAAAGATCTATGAATGGGCTCCAGAACGGTTTAATAACCCACGGAAGGTAAAGCCAACTTGTATAGAGTGCTATATCTGTATTGGAGATACCTAACCTTTTGTACATTATCACTGACACAGTCATGACTGCAACATACGGCAGTCCCTGAGCGAAATAGAGCGTTGGAATCCAAGCCCATGGGGATCTCTTCTTGCTGTTCATCTTTTAATGATTATTTATTAATACTTTTTCTCAATTGAGGCTCCGACAAAATAGTGGAGCAGAATCTCATCATACTTGTAACCTCTCTCTCCCATTACCGCTGCCCCTATTTGGCAAAGTCCCACTCCATGACCCCAGCCGGCTCCCTTCAGTACAAACTTGCCGGGAACTCCCTTACTATTTACCTCAAGCTTTACAATCATGAAAGCTGATGAATAGAGATGTGATTCCGACAGAGTCCTTCTGATCTCCAACTCCTTGCCGATAGTCCTGGTCCGTTTGCTGCCGACAATTTTCAGCTTTACCAAACGCCCTGAAGTACCTCTTTGTACAGGGACCAGATCCAGAATATCACCGTAATCTACACCGGATCTTTTGAGAATCAGTGCAGAGAGCTCCTTTTGCTTATAGGTAACGCTCCAGCGGTAAAAGTTTGTGGTCTCCTGATCGTAGTTATTGAGCACCTGGGACAATATCTTCTTGTCAGTGGTGTTACAGAAAGCTTCCGGAGAGGAGAGTATCCACTCCCTGGCATTAAGCTCGACAGTAAGATCCAGCATTTCTGTATTTGTCTTGCTGTCTCTTTTTTTAACGAGATAAGGATGATCCACATTCTCCCAGCAATTGCCGAACTCTTCAAAAATACCTCCGCAGCTCTTTGAATATCTTGCGTCACAAATTTTTCCGTCATACATCAGTAACTGACCTCTTGTCTGGTTGATAGCCTCTTTGACTATCTCGGTAGAGGCCCTTGTGATCCCCTGATAACGCTGACAATGGTCATCAGCGCAAATATCGAATCTTGTGTGATCTTCTCTGTCATACCATTTAATAAGCTCCTTTGGAGTCTCGTGCATGGTAGTGTATTTCTGATCTGATTTTGTAATCTCTTTGTTTTTCTGAATCTGGGCCATCAGCCAGGATCTTGAGATCACCGCATGAGCCTTTAACAACTCCAGAGAAGCTGTTGCACTCATTTCGGAAGATATCACAGATGTCAGGTACTCTTCAATTCCTAAGAGATTGATTGCTGTGATTTTATTATCCTCAACGATTAATTTCAAAGCACCCCTGAATGTTTGGTTCTCCTTCCTCTCCCAATGGAAATTTATTCCAATTGTAACATTGCGAAGCTCGAACGAAGCCATTTGTTTATCCTTTGGTTCAAACAAGAGTTCATCATATACCTCTCCCATCCACTCAATCTTCCCTTCGACGAATTTAACAATCTGGCCACCCTCAACATCCTTTCCATTGCATACAAATGCAGTGTTCAGCCCAAACTCTATCTGAGGCTCAAACATTATACCTACGCTAACTTCCGGCTCTGTCATGACTATTATAGTATTGATTTGATTTTTTCTATTGTAGCTTCAAACTCCTCGCTGGAGATGAGGATTTCTGAAAGTATTGAACTTATGTCCCCTGCTGTGATTTTGGTAAAATCCTTCTCAAGAGGTGTGATAAAGACTCCACCCAGGTCAACAGATGCTGGGCTGATCAGAATATTGTCCTCTCCCTCTTTGAAAAAGCACTCAGGTCGGTGTTTGCTCCTTAGATAAATAATAACTGCCCATGATCCATTGTCGTACCAGCATAGAATGTTCAGCATCGGCTCCGATTCCCCCTCTTTAACCTTGAGAGATGAGTAAATCTTATCGAACACTCCTGCAGCATCCTCTATTGAGTTGGATTCCATCACAATCACTCCGTTCATCACAGAGGTGAGACGGCTCAGGGTTGTTTTTGGGCTATGATAAATTACCTTCATTTTGAGAGGAGCACTCTCGATTGGCATGAATCCCTTAATTCCTGCCTGAAAGTGAAAATGGTCAGGGGCTGAAGCTCCACATTTTGGCCCGTTGTAGAAAATTGTATAGTCGGGTAACTGCCTTGCAAGCTCGAGCATGGCATCAAACCTGCCTTTTATAAGCTGGTCCTGATGACACTCCATCGGGATTGTAAGATGCCTTGAAAAAATCGGGAAGGGGTTTATCAATACAGTATAGTGATCCTTTCCCTTATAGAGAAAGTCAATACCCTTCTGTACGGCAGGTCTGTTCTCCTTACAGAGGAAACACTTGCGCTCCTGAATCGATTTGGCATCAACTTTTGCCGCTGAAGAGACTATTCTGGCCGGGTTGAACTGTACCTTAAAAGGGAAGCCGTCAACCTGAATCTCTTTTGCCAGAACTCCGTCAAGTGCCTTATAGTTATTGCGCGCCTGCTCCCATGAGCCAAATTGCTCTTCAAAAAGCTCTTTTACCATTTCAGAATTGATCTCAGACATCTGATTACCTCTTATTTTTATTTAGAGAAATTCGTGCCTGAAGTTCCCATGTCCTGATTCTATCTTTATATGTGTTGTGAGCATTCATCTTAACGATATCCAAAGCTGCATCCGAATTTCCGTCCCAACGGCGGCAATGGTAAAGTACATCGTAGATTCTTCCTATCTGGTACTCTCTTGAGATATTGAGACCCAATGCGTAATCCTCACCATAACTGGTATTTGGAACCTTTATATCCCTAAGAACAGGTGTGTAGAACGCTCTCGGAGCACCCAACCCATTGATACGAAGAGCATTGTTCCTTCCATTCTCCGGGGTCCACTCTTTATGGTCAATTATACCCGGTGCAATCATCTCCATATTGAAATTTGTCATCATATATGTTCCGACAACCATGGCGCAATTCTGTGCATAGAAAGAGTCAACTACCTTCTGGAGAGTGTTCTCATCCGAGTATATGTCGTCACTGTCCAGCTGAACTGCGAATTTACCGCACTTAGGATGGTGAACGCCTGCATTCCAGCAACCTCCGATTCCGAGATCGTTCCTCTCAGGAATCAGGTGAACAAGCCTCTGGTCTCCGGCAAATTCCTCTATCGCTTCATAAGTTCCGTCTGTAGAGTGGTTGTCTATGACAATAAGGTTGAATTTGAACGATGTCTTCTGTTTCAGTACAGATGCTATCGCATCTTTTACTGTCTTGATTCTGTTGTATACAGGAATAATAACAGAGGCCTCATATTCAAAGTTGTTCTCGGAAAACTCTATATGTTTGAATTTCGGCTCAAGATAACCTCCGATTGCTTTAAGGTGCTCTGTACATGCAGCCTCCATCTCAATCTGTACGCCTCTGTTCTTTGGATCTACATAATCAAAGATCTTCTCACCCGATTTTCTAGTGTCCTGCTCAACTTCAGTATATAGGTACTCATTGATGTGAACAAGTTCTCCCTTCTGAGAAACCTTAAGTCTGAGGTCATAAAGCGCTGCGAATTTGTAATCGGTCTTCATCTCTGATACTGCATCCCTCAGCGCTGAAGCTCTGTAAAGGAGCACAGAACCAAAATTAAAATCATCCCTTAGACTACCCATCTGGTATGTGATGACAGGGCAAGCACTCCTCTTACCGTCAATAACCTGATAGTGATCTGAATATACCATAGCTGCCGAACTGTCTCCGGCAAGTTTCACCATCCTCTCCAAAGCAAACATTCCCAACTCAAGAGTGGACTCTTTTGTATAGATAAGTGTGAATCCGGCATCTGATCTCTCTGCTATTTTTCTCATCGCCGGAGTGCACTTCATTGACTCAACATGAACTATCTCACAACCCTCCAATGGTTTTGCTTCCGGATTGACAGACAAAAGATAAATCTTCGATACTGAAGAATTTTCCTTAAGTCCTCTAACTGTCTCTTTTACTTGCACTTCATCCTGATACGGAATAAAGCAATTAACCTTGCTTGACATATAAATTTCGTGTATTTAGTTTCAAAAATATCCTCGCTAAGTTAATAATAATAGCAACAAATACAAAGTCGGGAAGACAATGCTCTGTTTACCTGACAATTAAAATCGACTTTAAAAAAAAGCCTCTGTGTATTTTTATTAAGATAGAACCATATGATTTCAAGATTGTTTAAGATTGTTGGACTACAATTACAGAAAAAAGAGTAATTTCGCGGCTCATAAAGATCAAAAATGCACCGATACGACTATATTATTGTAGGGAGCGGGCTTGCGGGTTTATACGCATCGTACAGAGCATCTCTATACGGAA
>JAQVBQ010000135.1 GCA_028690215.1 Bacteroidales bacterium
CTACCAGTAGTACAGAAGCTTATGAGACATAGTAATGCTCAGACAACGGCTAGATATATTCACGTTAATGATGATGCACAGCGGGCGGCTGTAAACTTGATATGAACGTAGCAGTAATAATTAGTGGTAGTCGAGACTTTAGCGACTATATCATCTTTGAAAAGTTTATTAGCAGGGCAATAGAAAGCATTAAAAAATACAATTTAACATTCATTCATGGAGATGCTATGGGTGCTGATAAACTTGCTATAAAATATTGCAGGTCAACAGGCTATGAAATTAAGGCGTTTCCCGCTGATTGGCAGGTGTTCGGCAAGTGTGCAGGAGTTTTGCGAAATCAAGAGATGTTAGACTATGCTATAAAGAATTTTGATAAAGCAGTACTAATAGCGTTTCCGTCTAAGCAGGGCAGGGGAACTCAACACATGATAAAAATATGTAAAGAAGCAGGAGTGCCAATTAGAATATGCGAGATAGATTAATGGACAGCATAACAATATTAGTCAAAAATAATAAAATGTACTCAAAGTTTGGTAAAGATTTAGAAAAAGAATATGATAATATTTGTTTGCGGCTACGCAATAAAGACGATACCATAGTGTTCAACGCAAGAAGCGGCGACATACAAATCAACACAAGAGATATTCATAGGGTTGAATATCAGAAGGAGAGGATTAATTGAATATTTACCAAAAGCTTAACGAAGCAAAAGTCCGGCTACACGAGGGCGGGCTAAAAAAGTCTGGTAAAAACACTTTCTCAAAGTATGATTATTTTGAATTAGGTGATTTTTTGCCAACAATCGTATCTCTTGAAAAAGAGATTGGTTTTTTCTGTCAAATTACTTTTGATACAGAAAACGCTTTTCTCACCATTACAGACGTAGACAAACCAGAGGATAGGATTGTATTTTCGTCGCCTATGAGCACAGCGAGCCTAAAGGGTTCTCATGAAGTTCAGAATCTTGGTGCGGTACAGACATATTTGCGTAGATACTTATATGTATCAGCATTTGAAATTGTTGAGCGAGACAGTCTTGATGATGGAAAGAAACAGGACACAACAGAGGTAGACGAAGCTAAAGCCAAGGTTGAAGCCGAACTAAAAAAGGTCAAGGCGGTTGTAAAATCGGCTACAGACACTCTTAGACAGTACAAGGCAGAATTTACAAAGGAACAGATAGACGAGGCTCTAAAGACTGCACCAAAGAGTAACCCAAATAGTATTAAAGATATGGAAACAGCGGTGAAGTTTAAGGCGGCTGTAGACAATCTAATGAAAACAATAGCGTAAGGAGAAATTATGAATAAATTTATTGGAATGGGTAGAATTGTAAGAGAACCAGAGGTAAGAAATACGCCGAGTGGCAAGAACGTAGCAACATTTACAATTGCTATTAATCGCAGGTTTAAGAACAAGGATGGCGGCTATGATGCTGACTTTTTGAATTGTGTGGCGTGGGGGCAGACAGGCGATTTTATTGCTAAGTTTTTCCCAAAAGGTTCTCTGATTGCCGTAGAGGGTTCAGTACAAACCAGAAATTGGGAAGACAAGGAAGGTAACAAGCGAGTTAATACAGATGTTGTTGTTGAACAGGCTTACTTCACAGGCGAAAAGAAAGGTGATGCCAAGCAGACCAAGAAACCTGTTGCAGACGATGGTTTCTATGATGACACCGATACACCGTTTGACCTGTAAGATACAACACTAACAAGCAGGGGCGGGGCGTAACAACCTCGCCCTATTTCAACAAAGGGAGGTTTGTATGTACAAGTTTGAACATAAAACTAAAGACGATATGGCAGAAAAGCTTTTTGATAAGCATGGAATTAATGGCTACTATGTTTATTATCGCTTACTTGAGTATATGGCAGAGACGGCTAATACAGCCGTGAAAGCCACAAAAGAAGAACTTGCGGCTAAGCTTAGCCCAATTGATTATCTTGATATTATAAATGATATGTCAGAGCTTTTTGAAAAAGAGCTTTGGGAAGCAGGGTTTATCCAGCTAAAAGAATTTAAGTCTAAAAAACACAATGGTAAAACTGTTGAAGAAATAACCAAGGGAAAAAGAAAGTTCCTTGATACTGTCTATTTGTTTCAGTCAGATATTGATAAGCTTGTAGACGCTTACGGTGAAGACATCACTAAAAAGTGTATAGCGACCCTTAATGATTACAAGATAAACAAAAATGGCGTGGCAACCTATAAGAACGATGCCGCCGCCATAAGGTCATGGGTTATTAACAAGGTTTTAAAAGAAGAAGGTGTATCTGCGCCTGTAAAAGAAAAGTTTAGAGGTTTACGCAAGTGAGACAAAACTACGAGAAAGAAATATGTTCAGCCCTGCTAAATAAGTCAAGAGAAAAAGTCACTCTGTTCAAAATGCTTACCAAAGACCATTTTTCAAACGAACAGCTTGGAGACTTGTTTCAAGCAATGAAAGAATTATTTGAGCTAAACGAGCCAATAGATGCTTTAACCACGGCTAATTATATTGAAAAAAACATAAACGATTTTAGAAGTTTTTATGATAAAGACGTTCTGGTTCTCCTGTTACAAATAACCGACTATGCTATTTTGTTTGGAAATGAAGTTTTTTACGCCAAAGAGATTGAAAAGCATTTTATAAAGCGAAAGATGAAAGAGGCGGCTCTAAGAATACAGGCTATTTCTGATTCAGAAGATGATATGATGGAGCTTAAAAATAAGGCTATTAAGTTTGTTTCCGATATAGGGCTTTCAGACGAGGGTGGGATAGGTCAGAGAATAGACCATATTTTTGGCGACTGCATTGATACTATAGAGCGTCAGCGGTGCGACACAGACGAGAACCCTGACAAGCTTTATTATGGCTTTTACGGACTAGACAAGATTACAGGCGGGCTAAGACCCAAAGAGCTTACTATAGTCGGTGCTAGACCCGCTGTTGGTAAGACACAGTTTGCTATAGCGGCGGCTAAGAACCTTGCCGAGCGTGGCAACAAAGTAATTATATTTAGTCGAGAGATGGGTGAGGAACAGCTTGGAACTAGGTTTTTGGCTAATTATACTGGTATTGGCGGCTATCGCCTTAGAGATGGCAGAAACTTGACTCAAGAGGAAGTTGAAAAGTTAAAGGTTGCTAAAGAAAAGGTAACAAAAAACATTCTTATAAACACCACAGCGGCGAGTATTCAGGAAATTCGTGCCGTAATCAGAGAGTT
>JAQVBQ010000136.1 GCA_028690215.1 Bacteroidales bacterium
TACGTTCGATACGTTGGCGGCCATAGTAGGTGAATTCCATTTTCTTCTCATCAAGTTTAATGCTGTCGCAGAAGATGCTGAATACAGCACTCGTACCCATGATGTTGTTGTAAAATCCCTTTTCTTTCAAGGTATTATACTGAGCCAATCCTGTTTCATCTACGAGATACATGGCTTTATTCATCGTATATTTGATATACTTGTCATCTGGTGCAAGCGTGAAGAAGAAATGATGGAACATTTCAATATGGCTTCGAGCTTCCACATCAAGTGTTTCTTCCATCGTTGTTCGTTGTACCAGAATAGGCACATTGCTATCCAAAACATATATCTTTTGTTGGGCATCATTCACCATGGTTTTGGCAGTCCAGATAGATGATACGCTGATGATGATACAGCCCAACAAAAAGAAGCCACAGATGATTGTGACGAGTCTAATCTTATTTTCAAGGTTCTTTATTACCATTGTTTTTGCGTTTATAATGTTATTTCATGAAGCTACCGATTGCACCAGTAGCTGTTGTTTTTGCCTGTTGAGCTACACCTTCACCAAAGTTTCGGGTAGAGAATGCTGTATCACCTTCAGGAATCATCCAAGAAGCCAAGTCAGGAACAAGGTTTAGACATTTCAATGCAACTATACTTGCAGCCATGAGATAACCTGCTGAGAAGAATGAGTTCTTGAGGTATCCGACCATGGATGTCGTGGATTCTGTAATTGCTGTAAGGTTCTCGACCTGAATACTCAAGACAATATCAAATAGCAATAACACATAGAAACCCACGAAGTAGAGCATTGCTCCATAGAAATGCACTGTTAGATACCGTGTTATCCATTTCGCCCATGCGCCTTCCCATTTGGGCAAAAGACTGAATGCCCATTGAATTGGCCCAAATATAGTCAGCATTCCAAGGAGTATTTGTTGTACGTAAATCGTCGCCCACCAACCTATACGATATACAATCAAGGCTAAAGTCATCACTATTTTATCAAGACAGATGATAGCACCAGAGGTTAATGAGGTGAACCATATTTCACTAGATTCTTCCTCCATTTTTGTTACTTCCGGCACTCCAGTCTGTTCCAATGTGGCTTCTGTCACATTTGGATCTTGACTCCCTTTGTGCGCCACATCTGCTTTTGCCTGTAGTCCATTATAGATGGTATCACGAGTATGAATCAACTCCTGGACTTCGGTGAACTTATCACTAATCTGTGTGGCTTCTGCTTCATAGAGGTCATGTGTATAACTACCTATACAGTTAGGAATATAGGATAAGAAGTCCAAGAAGCACCAACTACTGTTACTATTGGTAATGCCAGTATCAGCAGGGGGATACCACCAACACATGATGACGGCTACAGCCAAAGGTTTGAGCATTTTCATCACATCCAATGGCTCATGCTTCACCATCATCTTGTAAGTTAACTGAGCTGCAACTACCAAGGAGAAGAGCGCAGCCAATGCCATACACATTTGTAGAATCCACCAGAAAGGGCCTTGTTGACCTGTAAAGGTGGCATCGCAGAGGAATTCATTCGTTTGAAAAATGACATCATCTATCTCTTCTTCAAGGATATTGATACCAAAATTGCTAAGGATATTGTCAGCCATACATTTGTTTTAAAGTTTAGTCAATTGTGTCTTATAGTCCTTCATCGCACGATGGATTTGCTGTTCGCATACAATCAGAAGCATGGAACGAATACCTTCTTCATCTACAAATTTGATAGGCATCTTCGTCGTATAACCCAATCCATTTACCTTGGGTATTTTAATGGAATAGGATCTGATGCTTTTCCCCACATAAGACTTATAATCAGAAATGCCTATACATTCTGCAACTGTTGCAGCTCTGTAGAGCGTGTTACCATGCTCACTTTGGGAAACCTGAATTTCACCAAAGAGAGGATGGTTCACTACTTGTAGTTTTTGCTCATCCATAACTTTTACTTTTAGTAGTTCTCGAAATCAAGCTCACATACTCTTTTTCTCTGCTCCATCAAAGGAATGATACCGTACTTCTTTAGGTATTCATAGAGGAAGAGACGACCTTTCTGTGTCCACTAAGAGTGTTCACGTGAGGTGTTATTCTCTAATCTTACATGAACGCTCTTCATGTATCCCTTATCCTGGAAGTCAGCATAGAGTAGCCACTGGCCATTTACGCAATACTGAATCTTTTTCTCATGAAGGAACTTGTTAAGCTTTACAGCCGACAAGCCATATTCTTTTGCAATTTGAGTGATGCATACACATGACGGAGTGGACATGATATAATCAACGAATGATTGACGTACCTCCAACACGCGGATGGCTTTTTCTTGACCCTCGATTATGTCCTTCTGTATTTCGTTACGTTCCTCGGCAAACTCACGGGCTTGTTTTTCCTTTTTGAGGTTGGTTGCCAACTCAATCAGGAAGTTTGGTTCATTCAATGCTCGTTCGATTGTTTTCTCAGTCAAATAGGCACCATTTTTACGGATTGATGGCAGGACTTCAGATGTTACCCACTTACGAAACTTTTTAGCTTCTATTTTGCGGCTGTCTAAGATTACATCATATAATCCATCTTCATTGATAAACATAAATTGTTGATTTCCACCACGTGTTGAAAGGGTATGATTTGAAATTACATCCTCTCCAAGTCTTTCATTTGCGCGAAATTGTTTAATATCCAATGCTCTACACACGTCTTTTAGACAAAATCGAGGCTCGCCATCGTTACATATAACTGTTCTCACTTCACCGAACTGTGGGTGATTGAAAATCTGAAATTGATTTGTTCCTTTCATGTTTGTATAATTTTTTTGTGATTAATATATCCCCTTCTTTATTCTCTGTTGCCATTTACGCTTGTATTCCAACCGGCTTCTCTCCAGCGATTCAAAGCGGAAGCGGCAATGGCTCCAACTCTATTAGGCTTATTATATGTACCCGATAGTAGTTCGGTGGTTTGGGTGGCTTTGTACAGTCTGACGACGTACTTTACCAATGTTTCATTTTGCCTGCATATATCTGCATAGATACGCAGGTACTCTTTTTTACGCTGTGCATTGGGCATATAAGCATCCTGTGTGGCCTTGATGGCGC
>JAQVBQ010000137.1 GCA_028690215.1 Bacteroidales bacterium
AGTGAGGCTGCATACGGGCAACCGGCCATTACAGAGGCATCTCATCTGTTTATCTTTGTTAACGATACAGAATATGGTCCCGAGAAAGTTGAAAAATTCATGAAATTGGGAGCCGAAGTAAACAATTACCCAATTGAGAAGACAGAGAGCTATGGGAATATGATCAATGGAATGATCTCTTCACTCTCAAAGGTTCAGCTCTCGAATTGGACTGCAAAACAAGCATATATCGGATTGGGTGCCCTGATTAGCGCCGCTTCGGAACAACAGATTGACATCTGTCCTATGGAGGGATTCGACAAGGAGAAGTTTGACGAGATTCTGGGACTTAAAGAGAGGAATCTCACATCTGCTTGCATAGGAGCAGTCGGCTTCAGGTCTCCTGAAGACAAAAATCAGTTTCTTAAAAAAGTCAGAAAGCCGATAGAGGAGCTTTTCGAGACTATCTAACAGATTGAGAGGTGAATTTTTGAATTCCTTGATTGAGGAAATTCAGAAATTCATCTTTCGAACACTCTCCGACAGGTTCTGTCAGAGATATTTTATTTTGGTCAATCAAAACGTAGTAGGGTTGTGAAGCAACTCCGAAACGTGAAATCTGGTAATCCCTGTTTTTCCTGCCGAGTGTATTTTTAATCTTCCCGTCAAGGGTAGAGACAATTTGTTCACCTTCAGGGAGCAGGGTTTTGTCATCAACATAAAGAGTTGCAAGTACAACTTGATTCCTTAAAATCTCTTGAACTTGGGCATCACTCCAAACATTTGCCTCCATAAGCTTGCATCCGCTGCAGGTGGTTGATTTGAAAGCAAGCAGAACGGGTTTTTTAAGCGATTTTGAGCACTCCACCGCTTGCGCAATGTCGTAATGTGCTGTGAGGCCATATGGCGCAGCATGCTTCGGATCTGCGTACTTTATAGGGGTGCAGGTGCCACTCTCTGTATTTACGGATTGTATAGTGCCAGGCTGGTCAGGTACAGAAGGGGCAGCATTGTTGAAAACTGTGTATGATGTCTCTGAAGCGGGAGGAAGAAGTGCGGATAAATGGGAGAGGGGTGCTCCGAACAGGCCCGGAATCAGGAATATTGCAAAAGAGAATGATGCAATTGCAAAAACGACCCTTCCGGCTCCAACATCTGTAACAGGAGAGTCGTGAGAGGTCTTGATCTTTCCGAGAAGATAGAGGCCAAGGCAAATAGCAATAGCTATCCAGACAGCTATAACCAGAGGTCTTGAGATAATTCCCCATCCGAACCACACATCTACAGCTGAGAGGTATTTCATACTAAATGCAAGCAGTATGAAGGCAAAGATCACCTTTACCATATTGAGCCATCCGCCAGATTTAGGCATCTTCTTCATTAAAGAGGGGAAGAATGAAAATATTACAAACGGCAATGAAAACGCCAGGCTGAATACAAGCATCCCGAGAACAGGTTTTATGGCTACACCTCCGGAAACTGCAGCAGCCAGAATTGATCCCACAAATGGTCCTGTGCATGAAAATGAGACTATTACCATGGCAAGAGCAACAAAGAATGAGGCTATCAGACCACCCTTATCTGCTTTTGAATCTGCTTTATTGGCAAGCCCCCCGGGCAGAGTTATCTCGAATGCTCCAAGGAATGATATTGCAAAGACAATAAAGAGAACTGCAAAGATTGCATTGGGAATCCAGTGTGAGCCGAGCGTGTCTGTGGCGTCAGTGCTTTTAAACAAAGCAACCAGTATCCCGACCAGGGTATAAATCAAAGTGACTGACAGACCAAACATCAAACCCTTCATGACTCCTTTCCTGCGATTGTCTGAACCGCTTATAAAGAATCCGACTGTCATAGGAATCATAGGGAAGACACAAGGAGTAAAGACACCACCCAATCCTGCAGCAAAAGCTATAAGTAAAAACATCAGAAGTCCTTCGCTCTTGTTGGTGGCAGGAGCTGCGGGTGCCGCCTCCAAACCTTTAATCTCAAATCTCACATCGGTCTCATCCATAAGGCATTCGCCTCCGTTGCAGGTTTGCCAGGAAAGAGTCCCTTCAATGATAATTGTTGAATCGGTCAGCTTTTTTATTGTCTGGATGAAAACTGCATTATTGAGAAAAACCTTTACGTCAGTATTAAAAGCCTTGTCGTGCTTCACAACCGCCTCACCCTCATCTCTGAGAGTACCAACAGCTTCGTATCCTTTTATACTCTTCAATTCGAGAGTGGTGGGCAGCGGACCTTTCTGGAGAGAGTCACTGCTGTAGATATACCATGGGGAGATTATGTCGGCTTTGAGAATAAGATCGACAGTGCCGTCACCGTTGTCTTTCTGTTCATAGCTCCATGAAGTGGTAGTTATCTGCGCTGAGGCAGCAGTAAAAGTTATAATCGCAATTAAAGAGAGAAAAAACCGTCTCATTGATAATATTTTTAGGGATGAAGACAAAATTATTAAAAATCCCTAGAAATGCACTATTTTTGCCTGTTACAAAATTAATGAGATGACACAAGAGGAGTTATTTAAGAGCCTTATAGCTCATGCTAAAGAGTATGGATTTATTTTCCAGTCAAGCGAGATTTATGACGGTCTGAGCGCAGTGTATGATTACGGGCAATTAGGAGTGGAGCTGAAGAACAACATCAAGAAGTATTGGTGGGATGCAATGGTCCGCTTAAATGAGAATATTGTGGGGATAGATTCTGCAATCTTCATGCACCCCAAAATTTGGGAGGCATCAGGACACGTTGGAGCATTCAATGACCCGTTGATAGATAATAAAGACTCGAAAAAGAGATATCGTGCGGATGTCCTCCTGGAGGATTATATTGCAAAACTGGAGGAGAAGATGGACAAGGAGGTTGAGAAGGGACGCAAGAAATTCGGTGATTCCTTCGATGAGGCGCAGTTCCGTGCAACAAATCCGAATGTGCTCCGCAATAAAACAAAGGCTGATGAGGTTACCAAGAGGATGAACGATGCCCTAAGGGCTAATGACCTTGACGCTCTCAAACAGTTGATTATCGATTGTGAGATTGTATGTCCGATATCCGGAACAAGGAACTGGACCGATGTCCGTCAGTTTAACCTGA
>JAQVBQ010000047.1 GCA_028690215.1 Bacteroidales bacterium
GTAATAATTATGAATAGTGAGGAAGAGATGGTGGAGTTTGCCAATCAATATGGTGCAGAGCACCTTATGATTTCAACAGAGGAGCCATGGAGGGTTGCCGACAGAATAACAAATGCCGGAAGCATCTTCCTTGGAAACTATTCTCCGGAGAGCGCAGGAGATTACGCCTCGGGGACAAACCACAGTCTCCCGACAAATGGCTGGACCAGATCTTTCGGAGGAATCTCTGTTGACAGCTTCATGCACAAGATCAGCTTTCAGCAGATAACCAAAGGGGGACTTCGATTATTAGGCGGGACTATCGAGGTAATGGCAGAGGCAGAGGGTCTCATTGCCCACAGAAACGCAGTATCAATCAGATTAAAAGAGATAGAAAATGGAACTGAATAATATAATCCGGGATAATATAAAAAATCTTAAAAGTTATTCTACTGCAAGAGATGAGGCCGAGGCCGGCTTCTCTGTATACCTTGATGCAAACGAAAGCCCATTTGAAAATGGAGTGAACAGATATCCCGATCCTAAACAACGGGAACTGAAGAAATCAATCTCCTCAATCTTAGGTATTGAGCGTGACAAGATTTTTTTAGGCAATGGTAGTGACGAGCCTATTGATTTGATATATAGAATATTCTGCGAACCAAAAAGAGACAATGTTATAGCAATATCACCTACCTATGGCATGTACAAAGTGGCAGCTCAGATAAATGACGTGGAATACAGAGAGGTTTTGCTCGAGGATGATTTTTCTCTGAATCCGGATAAAATCCTTTCAGCTGTAGACCGCTATTCAAAAATCATCTTCATCTGTTCGCCCAATAATCCGACAGGAAACCTGATAGATGAAAGTGCAATAGAGAAAGTTGCCTCTTCCTTTTCAGGGTTGGTGGTTGTTGATGAGGCTTATTCCGATTTTTCCGGAGGAGAGGGTTTTATAAAGAAATTGGCCAAATATCCCAATATCGTTGTTTTCCGGACACTGTCAAAAGCGTGGGGTATGGCCGGTCTCAGGATAGGACTCGCATTCGCAGACGAGAGTATAATCAGGCTCTTCTCATCAGTAAAGTACCCTTACAATATTGGCTCAGAGACTCAGAAAATAGTCCTGAAATTCCTTAAGAATAACCCCGGGGAGAAGATTCGCCAGACTATATCGGAAAGGGAGCGGGTTGCCGCCAGAATAGCTAAGTTGGAGGGAGTGGAAAAAGTTTACCCGAGCAATGCTAACTTTCTTCTGGTTAAATTCAGGGAGAGCAAGGTTGTCTACGATAAACTGATTGAAAACGGGATTGTTGTCAGGGATCGCTCTTCTCAACCTAAATGTGAGGGGTGTCTTCGACTTACAATTGGTTTGGTTAAAGAGAATGACAGACTCTTGAGTGTCCTGGAGGGAGAAAATCCGGGAACAGATAACAGTAGGAGTGTCGTGGTAGAGAGGAGAAGCAAAGAGACATCAATATACCTAAAAATGGACCTTGACGGCACTATGGAAACATCCATTGAAACAGGAATACCATTTTTTAACCACATGCTCGATCAGCTTGCCTTTCACTCCGGAATCTCTATGAGGCTCAATGTTGCCGGGGATCTCGAGGTAGACGAGCATCACACGATAGAGGATACAGCCATTGTAGTTGGTGAGGCTATACTGAAGGCTTTGGGCAACAAAGAGGGAATCGCCCGATACGGTTTTCTTCTTCCGATGGATGATTCTGTTGCGCAAGTTGCAATAGATCTGGGGGGTAGAGCTTACCTTAACTGGGATGTCAGATTTTTGAAAAATTCTATCGGGGGAATTTCATCTGAGATGTTCAGTCACTTTTTCTACACATTGGCGATAGCTTCTAAATCAACAATATATATATCGGCAAAAGGTGAGAATGATCATCATATAGCAGAGTCTATTTTCAAGGCTTTCGCAAGATCACTGAAAATGGCCCTCAGGAGAGAGGAGAACAATTATGGGTTACCAACTACAAAAGGGATACTATGACAGCAATCATAGATTATAATACAGGAAATCTCTTTTCACTGATTTCCGCACTGGAAAGGGTTGGCGCTGATTATAGGCTGACATCAGATCCGGAAGAGATTTTCTCTGCTGATTCGGTTATTTTACCGGGAGTGGGAGAGGCATCAAATGCTATGTCTGAACTAAGAAGTAGAGGTCTTGACAAAGTCATCCCTCTTATAAAGGTTCCTGTTCTGGGTATTTGTATAGGAATGCAGCTAATGTGTTCAAGCAGTGAAGAGGGTAATACCGAATGCCTCGGAATTTTCCCCAATAAAGTTTTAAAACTGAAAGGCAAAGGAATCAAGATACCTCATATGGGGTGGAATAGTATAGCTAATACACGCTCTCCACTTTTTGCAGGGATTGAGGAAGTGGCATATTTCTACTTTGTTCACTCTTTCGCACCGGAGTGTAATGAGTTTACAGCTGCAACAACAGAATATGGTGAGCTTTTCAGCTCAGCATTGTATAAAAATAATTTTTACGGCACTCAGTTCCATCCTGAAAAAAGCGGTGAAATGGGAGAGAGATTATTAAGAAATTTTATAAAAATCAAGATTTAGAAAATGTATATAATTCCAGCAATAGACATTATATCCGGCGAGTGTGTGAGGCTCTCAAAGGGTGACTATGACACCAAAAAGGTCTATTCCAAATCGCCCGTAGATGTGGCAAAAGCCTATTCAGATCTTGGTTTTAAAAGGCTACATGTGGCTGACCTGGATGGAGCAAGAAGTTCTGCCCCAAAGAATCTGCGTATTTTGGAAAAAATGGTTTCGGCAACCTCGATGGATATCCAATATGGAGGAGGTGTGAAAACCGAGGCCTCACTTAGAAGTGTGCTCGACGCCGGTGCGTCAAGGGTAATTTGCGGTACTGTTGCAGTGACATCTCCGGATTTATTTGTCGGATGGCTTGAGCATTTTGGTTCTCAGAGAGTGATTCTTGGTGCGGATTTCAGGGACGATTTTGTTGCAGTGAGTGGTTGGGAGAAACAGACAGATCTCCGGCTTGACACGATTGTCGAAAACTTTTATACGAGAGGATTAAGGCAGATGATTGCTACAGATATTTCTAAGGACGGCATGCTATGCGGCCTTGATTACCAGAGGTACTACAAACTAAACGAACTTTTTCCTGACCTGAAAATAACCATTAGCGGGGGTATATCTTCTATATATGACATAGAGAGGATAGATCGAAGCAAAATAGATAGTGTCATTGTCGGAAAGGCTATATATGAGGGTAGAATTAATATTGAGGAGTTAAGTAAATGTTAGCAAAAAGAATTATTCCCTGTCTTGATGTCAAAGACGGGAAAACGGTGAAAGGGATCAACTTTTTAGGTCTGAAGGAGGTTGGAGATCCTGTGGAGATGGGGGTCAAGTATGCACTCGAAGGTGCTGACGAACTTGTCTATCTTGACGTCAGTGCTACAATTGAGGGTAGAGATACTTTCCTCAGGATGGTATCTTCTGTTGCCAAAAATCTAAATATTCCATTCACCGTAGGCGGGGGAATTTCCTCAATGGAGGGTGCTTCTGCACTCCTAATGGCCGGGGCCGACAAGGTCTCCCTAAACTCGGCAGCTGTAAAAGATCCCACTTTGGTGTACAATCTGGCAAAAAGATATGGATCTCAGTTTGTGGTGGTAGCGATAGATGCCCGTATCAAAGAGGGGAGATGGGTTGTGGTCACACATAGTGGGAACAGAGAGACAGACCTGGAGCTTTTTACCTGGGCAAAGGAGGTTGAGAATCTCGGAGCCGGAGAGATATTATTCACATCAATGGATCATGACGGTACAAAGCAAGGCTATGCCTGCGACACACTTAAAAAACTCTCGGAGAGCATATCGATACCATTGATTGCCTCAGGCGGAGCCGGCAAGAGAGAGCATTTTACAGAGTTATTTGTCAATAATTGTGCGGAGGGGGCATTAGCCTCATCAGTCTTCCACTATGGAGAGATAAATATCTCAGAATTGAAGGAATTTTTAAAATCAAAAAATATAGAGATAAGGTTATGAAAAATTTTAATGAGCTGGATTTCGAAAAAAACAAAGACGGTCTAATTCCTGCAATAATTCAGGATAGCAGGACATTCAGAGTGTTGATGCTCGGGTATATGAGCAAAGGTTCTCTTGCAAAGACACTGGAATCAGGATTGGCAACATTTTACAGCAGGAGCAGGAAACAGCTATGGACTAAGGGAGAGACAAGCGGAAACTTCCTTAAGGTTGTTTCGATAGATGTGGATTGTGACGGTGATACTCTGCTTATAAAAGTAGAACCAAAAGGAGTAGTCTGTCACAAAGGAACTCTCAGCTGTTTCGGGGCGGAGAATAGTGAGGGTTTTATCAGGACTCTTGCGAAAATTATTCAGGAAAGAAACCAAAACAGACCAGAGGGCTCATATACTACAAAACTCTTCTCTGCCGGGGTATCTGCAATTGCTCAAAAGGTAGGCGAAGAGGCTGTGGAGACAGTTATTGAGGCAGTAAACGGCAATAGGGAGAGACTGATTTATGAGATGTCTGATCTTCTTTACCATTCACTTGTATTAATGGAAAATCAGGGAATATCTATTTCTGAAATTGAAGAGGAACTCTATAAAAGACACAAGTAGTGTAGGAAGATTCTTATAATTCATTACTGAAAAAGTTCTTTGACTTCAAAAAATATTTTTTTACATTCGTAAATCGTAAAATTTATATTAGAAAAAGGATTATGGCACAATTAGAAGTTGAAGGTAATGTATTTGAAGTGGATGGAGATGGTTTTCTCACAGATCCCGCAGTCTGGAATGACGATGTCGCAAAGCTGTTTGCAAAGGCTGACGGTATAGAAGATTTATCTGAAAAACACTGGGCAGTTGTAAGAATTATTAGAAAAAATTTCGAAGAGAAGGGGAATGCCCCTATGATCAGAACTATATGTCAGGAGACTGGCTTGAAGTTACGCGAGATTTATGAACTGTTCCCGTTAGGTCCGGCCAGAGGAGCTTGCCGTGTGGCAGGTCTTCCGAAACCGGATGGTTGCGTATAAAGACACCTAGCTATAATGGACTGTTCTGGTTGTTGTGCTATAATAGCCTCAGGCATTTGTTTCCTGATCTTTCTAACCAGGTTTATTCATCTGGTAAGATTGGGGAATCCAAAAGATCTCTCCCACAAAAGTGGCGATACAAAGAAAGCTATCAAATATTCTTTTACAGAGGCTATGATGCCTAAGAATAAAGAATCTGCCTATCTCCATCTTCCTACATACATCGCCGGTATTCTGTATCATATAGGGACCTTCGTTTCTCTGATATCCTTTGTTGCATTTATTGTAATATCCTTTACAAAGATATCTATACCTTACTCTGTGTCGCTCATTGTGGCAATTATCCTGGCACCTGCAATAATTTCAGGTTTTTCAATCCTTATAAAGAGGATTTTCAGCAAAGAGCTCTCTCTCTTGTCAGGACCCGATGATTATATTTCAAATATAGTGACTACTCTGGCCCAGCTTTTCACAGCAATTTTTCTTCTGTTTCCGGAGGCCGGTGACATTTATTATATTGTGATGACTCTGTTCTTCCTATGGCTGCCATTTGGCAAGACCAGGCATCTTATGTATTTCTTTTTTGCAAGGTATCACCTTGGATATTATTATGGATGGAGGGGAACATGGTAACAATAGATAACGCTAAAAGAGATAAAGCAATAGATTTGCTCAGGTCGGAATCGGACAGTAAACTTGTCACTAATCTTAATGCCTGTGTGCGTTGTGGTTTGTGTGCTGACAGCTGTATGTACTATCTGGCTATGAAGGAGCCAAAATATATTCCATCTGTAAAGGTGAATATGGTAAGCTCTATATATCGAAAATACTGCACTTTTGAAGGGAAAGTTGCTCCGGCACTTGTAAATGCAAAGAAACTTGACGAAGAGATGGCAACCGAAATGGTTGACCTTCTTTTTGGCGCATGTACAATGTGCGGCAGATGTGTCAAACACTGTTCAATAGGGGTTGACATACCATTTCTTGTAAAAAAGGGAAGGGAGATGCTTGCTACAATGGATCTAGTTCCCGAGACACTCCAGTCGACTGTGGATGCTGCTGTCAATACAGGCAACAACATGGGAATCCCGACAGAGGAGTTTGTGGATACCATAAAATGGATGGAAGAGGAGCTGACAGACGAGATGCAGGATGAAAAGGCAAGAATTCCACTTGACGAACCGGATAAAGAGCTTTTTTATACTCTAAATCCAAGGGAACCTAAATTTTTCCCACTCTCAATTTCTGCAATGGCAAAAGTTTTTTATGCAGCGAATGCAGAGTGGACTCTCTCTTCAAAGTACTATGATGTTACCAACTATGGGTATTTCAATGCCAATACAAAAGAGGCTACAACAATAGCTGAAAATCTTTATAATGAGGTTCGCAGGCTACACGGAAAAAGGCTGATTTTAGGAGAGTGCGGACACGGTTCCAGGGCAAACAGATGGGAGGGACCAAACTATCTTAAAAAGCAGTATGACTTTGATACGATAACAGTGGTTGAACTTATCGCTGAGTATATCAGAAGCGGTAAGATTACCCTCGACAAAACACTCAATAAGGATATCTATACTATTCATGACCCGTGCAACCTTGTGCGAAACGGCGGCCTTATGGATGAAATCCGTTTTGTGGTTAAAAGTGCCGTTGAGAATCTCGTTGAGATGAATCCGTATGGAAAGGATAACTTCTGTTGCGGCGGTGGCGGCGGAGCCCTTGCGATGAGCGAGTATAACGACAGGAGGTTGAAAATAGGGAAGATAAAAGCAGATCAGATTGCGAAAACGGGGGCAAAAGTTGTGATAACACCTTGTCACAATTGTGTTGACCAGCTTACTCAACTTAACCACACATACAAGCTTGGTGTAAAGATTGTTACGATATCCGAGATTGTAGCGGATGCTTTGATAATAAACAATAAATAAAACTAATAATATGAGCAAACTGATTTATCTTGACAATTCGGCCACCAGCTTCCCGAAACCCGATGCTGTATACGATTTTATGAATTCGTTTTATAGGACCAAGGGTGTCAGTCCCGGAAGATCCGGTTTTGATGCTGCCCTTGAGACAGAAGAAGTGGTTAACAATACTCGCAAGATGCTCACAAAGCTGTTTAATGGAGGTACTGACCACAATCGCCTTACATTCAGCTACAATGCGACTGACTCTCTGAATCTTATCATTAATGGTCTGGTAGAGAAGGGCACACATGTAGTGACTACAATGCTCGAGCATAACTCTGTTTTAAGACCACTATACATGCATGAACAGGCAGGTACTATCGAGGTGACTTATGTACCATTTGACCCTGTGACAGGGTATGTTGCCCCGGATGATATAAAAAAAGCAATCAAGAGTAATACAAAATTCGTAATTGTAACACATTGCTCAAATGTGCTCGGAACTATACAGCCATTGGCTGAGATAGGAAAGATATGCAAGGAGAAGGGTGTGATCTTCGTGGCTGATGGTAGCCAGGGAGCAGGATCTGTTGATTTTGACATGCAGGCAAGTAATGTAGATGTATATTGCTTTACAGGTCATAAGTGTCTTATGGGCCCTACAGGCATTGGCGGCTCTTATGTAAGAGAGGGTATTCACATCAACCATACACGTGCCGGCGGCACAGGTGTACGCTCTGCTTATCCGGCGCATCTCGAAGAGTATCCTTACAGACTTGAGTATGGTACTTTGAATCTCCTTGGTGTTGGTGGACTCTATGCAGGTGTGAAGTGGATAACAGAGCAGGGCGTGATGAATATCCATAACAGGGAAATCGAGCTTTGGGACAAACTGCGCAAAGCTGTACAACAGATAGAGGGTGTCACTACATATTGTGCAACATCAAAAGAGAACAAGAATCCTGTACTTTCATTCAATATTAAAGGATTTGAGGCCGGCGATGTAGGAACAATGCTGGATGTTGACTACAATATTGCAGTGAGAACCGGTTTACAATGTGCGCCGAAGGTCCATCAGCATATAGGGACAGCCGATATCCACGGTACTGTAAGGATGAGCGTCGGAGCCTTCACAACAGAAGAAGATATAGATGCCGCAATAACAGCGGTTAAAGAGATTGCAGCCTTGAAAAACTGATATCTCATACCGTAATTATCACATAAACAAAAAAATGCGTTTAAACCTAGTTTAGACGCATTTTATTTTGCCCTGATTATTACACAGATAGAAAAATCTGTGCCACTAAATGTAACTGTAAATTTTCTTTACAGTGTATAATTTTTTTTTATCTTTGTTTATATTTGCTTTTTGCTGTAATATGGCTTGTCATATAGATACTGGTTTCAAGTAAGATGAAAAGAATTTTAGTAACAGGCGGAGCGGGCTTTATAGGGTCCCACCTTTGCGCAAGGCTTCTTAAAGAAGGTAATGATGTCATCTGCCTGGACAATTACTTTACAGGTAATAAAGACAATATTATTCCCCTTATTGGAAACCCGCACTTCGAGATGGTGAGACACGATGTAATACATCCGTATTACGTTGAGGTTGACCAAATATACAATCTGGCATGCCCTGCATCACCGGTACACTACCAATACAATCCCATAAAGACTATAAAGACCTCTGTGATGGGATCCATCAATATGTTGGGGCTGGCAAAAAGGGTAAATGCAAAAATTTTACAGGCTTCTACCAGTGAGATATACGGAGATCCGTTTGTTCATCCGCAACCCGAGTCATATTGGGGGAATGTCAACACGATAGGTATAAGGTCATGTTACGATGAGGGCAAAAGGTGCGCCGAGACTTTGTTTATGGACTATCACCGGCAAAATAATGTCAAGATAAAGATTATCAGAATATTCAATACTTATGGTCCTAACATGCATCCAAGTGACGGGAGAGTCGTTTCAAACTTTATTGTTCAGGCTTTAAAGAATGAAAACATAACAATTTATGGTGAGGGAACACAGACAAGAAGCTTTCAGTATATCGACGACCTTATTGAGGGGATGATCAGAGTCATGAATACTGATGACTCTTTTATAGGCCCGATAAACATTGGCAATCCGAATGAATTTACAATCATACAGCTGGCTGAAAGAGTCCTTGCCCTAACCGGATCAAAATCCAGAATTATAAAGCAGGACCTTCCATCGGATGATCCTCAGCAAAGGAAGCCTGATATAACTCTTGCCAGGAATTTGATTGGCTGGGAGCCGACAGTGCAACTCGATCAGGGATTGCAAAAGACTATTAACTATTTTAAAACAAAGGTTTTATAAACAATGGAAGTAAACAATCCTGATTATACAATATTGATTGTAGACGATGTTGATGCTAATGTGCTACTTCTAAAGTTGCTGATTTCAAAAGCAGGGTATAAGACTATGACGGCATTTAATGGAAGGGATGCTCTCGATGCCGTAGAAAAGCAAAGACCGGATCTTATCCTTCTCGATATTATGATGCCGATTATGGATGGACATGAGGTCGCACGAAAGCTTAAAGAGAAGCCGGAATATGCAGATATCCCGATCATATTTCTCTCTGCCTTGAACTCAACGGAGGATATTATTCAGGGCTTCAGATTCGGAGCGGCAGACTATGTTACAAAGCCATTCAACAAAGACGAGCTGCTCACAAGGATAAACCACCAGATATCCCTAATAGAGGCAAAAAGAATCATAACCAGGCAGACAGAAGAGCTAAGGAGAACAATTTTAGGCAGGGACAAGCTCTATTCTGTAATTGCCCACGACCTGAGAGCACCAATAGCATCTATAAGAATGGTGATGGAGGTGTTGATTTCAGAGGTTAAGAAAGAGAGCATCGGAGATGATATGTTTGAGTTGCTCACCATGGCAAACAGGCTCACTGATGACAGTTTCTCGCTGTTGGACAACCTTCTTAAATGGACTAAAAGTCAGACAGGTCGGCTAAATACTGTATTTCAAGACAATGTTGATTTGATGAATATGATTACCGGAGTCGTAGAGGTTCAGAGAGGCGTGGCATCATTGAAAAATGTCCGTCTCAACCTTATTGGGTCTACTAACCGGACGGCGAGGATTGATATTGACATGGCCAAGACTTCACTAAGAAACCTAATAAGCAATGCAATAAAATTCAGCTACGAAAACTCTGAGGTAGATGTAGGGATTGAAGAGCAGGAGGACAAGGTGCTGATTTATGTACGTGATCGCGGAACAGGAATAAGTGAGGATAATCAGGAAAAATTATTTAAACCGGATAGCCATTTTACAAGTTTCGGAACAGATAATGAGGAGGGTTCCGGATTGGGACTGCTGCTTTGCAACGAGTTTGTGATAAGAAACGGGGGTACATTGAAGTTTATATCCAAGGAGGGAGACGGTTCTACTTTTACATTTGACATACCCACACCAGCTATAAATCAGTAAAAAAACAATTAATTAATAAGCATATGGAAAATAGTAAGGATAATCAGGAGTACCCTATTCCGGATCTCTCATATCTGAGAGATATGACGGATGGAGATGAAGAGTCATTAAAGGAGGTGATTTCAATATTTCTCGATGAGGCCCCACGCCTTATGCAACTTATGAAAGAGAGCGCCGATTCAGGTGATCATGACTCTTTGAAGTTCTCGACACATAAACTCGTAACTCAACTTACATACGTCGGCATAACTTCAGTCATACCGGATGTTAAACTTATTAATACAGGCAGCTCCAAGATGAGCGACCTTAAGGAGAGGGTAGATAAGATTGTTAGAGTGGTAGAGCATAGTATGATATATCTGAAAACATTAATTTAACTGATAACCTGAATTCTAATGGAAAAAATACTGATTATAGATGATGATAAGTTGGTTCGTAAAGTCTTTAAAATGACTTTAATGAAAGAGGGATATGACATCATTGAAGCAGAAGACGGGCCGACAGGATTACAACTTATACGTTCAGAACATCCTGACCTTACTCTTACTGATTATCAGATGCCAGGGATGAATGGTATTGAAGTTCTTGCAGAGATAAGAAAGACAAAAACCAATATGCCGGTTATTATTCTAACCGCATTCGGAGATGTTGTCCTTACTATAAAAGCTATACAGTTGGGGGCATTCGATTTTCTTGAAAAACCAGTAAGTCCTGACCTGTTAAGGAGCACGATAAAAAGTGCGTTAGATTCGGTCAACAGAAGCAATAAGCTTGTAGGTGTAATTAAAAAAGAGATTCCCATTGACACCACGCTTGAACACAGTATATTAGTTGGAAAGACCGCAAAAATGAAGGATATCTTCAAATCTATAGGTCTTATTTCAATGAATAAGGTCAATGTACTTATTCAAGGAGAGACTGGTACAGGAAAAGAGCTTATCGCACGTCTAATTCACTATTCGGGTATAACACGTTCTGAACCACTGGTTGTAGTGAATTGTAGCGCCCTTACAGAGACTCTTCTTGAGAGTGAGCTTTTCGGTCACGTAAAGGGAGCATTTACAGACTCAATAAGAGATAAAAAGGGAAAATTCGAGCTGGCAGGAGAGGGCACCATATTTTTGGATGAGATATCAGAAATTTCACACAATACTCAGGTCAAACTATTACGCGTTATTCAAGAGCTGGAATTTGAAAAGGTAGGAGGTGAAACGCCGATTCCTATGAAAGCAAGAATAATCGCAGCTACGAACAAGAGCCTGGAAAAACTTATTCAGGAGGGTAAATTCAGGGAAGACCTCTATTACAGGCTTAAGGTATTTACCATAGATATGCCTCCTCTTCGTGAGAGGAAAGATGATATTAACGACCTCGTGATCCATTTCTTGTATAAACTTAACAAGAGGTTTAACAGAAACGTGACAAAGATCGGGGATGGTGTTATTGAAATGTTGCAACAGCATAATTGGTCAGGTAACGTGAGGGAACTTGAAAACACGATATTACAGGCTATGATAGTAGCAAAAAATGACGTTCTGGAAAAGGAGAATATCTCTCTGATTAACAGATTTGAAGGTGATCAGGAAAAGAGTGACAGCAAAGAGATTATTGTATCACTTGCCGAGGTGGAGAAAGCTCACATTAAGAGAGTTCTTGACCTGGTAAACTGGAATAAACTGGAGGCTTCTCAGATTCTTGATATTTCAAGACCGACACTGAATGCAAAGATTGAGAAATACAATCTTGTTCAATAAAGAATCAGTCAGAGTTTAGAAATATAGCACTCTTTCCATCCGGCATCATTAAGCAGCTTCACAAAATCAGAGGCTGCTTTTTTGCTTTTGAAAAGACCTGTTGAGTAGTGGTAGAGTCCGTCACTCTCCAATGTTTCATCTATTTCAATGCCCTTTATGCTATTGAGCAACATTCCGAATGTCTCAGCTTTATCCACAGGTTTGCTCGTCGCTATTAGTTGAATCTTATATCGATATTCTCCCTTCTCTGCTTTTGCTTCTGTTTTATCTTTTTGTTCATC
This sequence comes from Bacteroidales bacterium, assembly GCA_028690215.1. Taxonomy (GTDB): domain Bacteria; phylum Bacteroidota; class Bacteroidia; order Bacteroidales; family UBA932; genus Bact-08. Next base: position 12,490 of record JAQVBQ010000047.1, read on the forward strand.
GACAGTAATAAAACAATCCTTCCATCCATTTTTGCGTATCTCTCGTATCACTTTTTCAGCCTCGGCTTTGGTTTTATATCCACCCGTAATGTAACGGTAAAAACCATCATTTCCTTTAATCTCTTCGATTTTTAAATCCGGTATGGCAGAAATGATATATTCAAATACACCCTCCTTCTCTATCCTTGTTCTGGTTGCCAGAAGCTGAATCCTGAAAGTGCCGGCTGACTCTGCTCTCCTTTCTACAGTATCATCTTTGGTAGATTTTTGCTGAACAGGTTTTTGTTGGGCAGGAACATCTGTCTTAATAGTATTAATGGTGTCTTTCTCTGGAACAACCTCTTCATCTTCAATGATTTTCTTGAGAGTGAACTCAAGATTGTCAACTATGTCCCCATCTATCAGAGAGTGAATTTCAAAATTTATTGCTTTTGAGGCCGTCATTCCGACCTTTTCCATCTGAGCAGGGTCTATCTGAGCATAGTACTTGCCCGGTCTAAGCCCGAGGAAGCTGAAATACCCGTCAGCTTCGCTCAGAGTGCTCTTAACAAGGGTTGAGTCAATCCTGTGGAAATTGATTAAAATACGGCCTTGGCCGGATTTTCCACTCCTACCTGAAAGATAGACCATTCCGGAAGCTTCTCCCATAACTGATACAGGAATGTTGATCCTTCTGAACATATTCGGCTCAACAACCACATTCATGTTCTTATTCTTTATCTGCCAGGCAATATTGTCAAAATTAACACCATCAATAGTTAAGATGTGATTTGCGTATGGTTCCAGGTCAAAGACCCTTACCAGGGTGTCTTTATCGTCGCTTTGAATCCTTCCGCCGCTTATATGTGCCTGAAGTCCGGAAATTTTAGGTTCACCTTTATCTTTAATTCCATTACAGTTAATATCGAGGAATGGTGTAAGTACGAGACCCCCATTTCCTACGGTTGAGCGGCTGCTGGCAGAGATATACCCGGAGCGTGCATCAAAGATTAGGCTTCCTGTTGCAGATTCTGTAACAGTTGTAGCATGACCACTTCTTCTAGCGTTAATTCCGGTCTGGGCAAAAGAGAAGTCATACCGGAAGCCGACCTCTATGTTTGAGGTCTTGTTACTTAAATTATTCTCGTAAGAGAGATTCAAATATCCTTTCTTAAAAAGTCTTTTTTCGATACCGCATTTTGCATTTTCAAATTTACCCGAGCTGTAATTATAGAGAGCCTGAGGGGTCAATATAAAGCCACCCGGTAATCTTGTAGAAAATGAGATGTTGCTGTATACTCTCGGGTCACCCTCTCCATATATCTGAGCACCTGTGGTGAGGTTTGTATTGACACCAAGAACAGTACCAGTAAAGATCAACTCTGCATTGGTAAATTTGGATGTCTCTGTGAGTGATTGGTTAAGTGAAAGTCTAGTGTAGAAAGATGTCTTTTTCAACCTGATAGGCATTGAGAAAAGAAATTTCCGCTCTTCGGTATAGGTTGTAGTAATTGCGGTTTGCCCTTTGTTGTATTTGATGTAGTTAAGCTCAAACTGAATGTCTGATTTTAACTTCCAGTTCAATATGCTGCTGAAATTCGTACCATGGTTGTAAACTCCCGATAAAAGCAGGTTTGGTGCAATTTTTATGGAAGCTTTTGCAAAAGGGATATATTTCATTGAGTCAAGTGAAGAGAGATA
>JAQVBQ010000138.1 GCA_028690215.1 Bacteroidales bacterium
TATGAGGGAAATGCTGGGAACAAGCTACTCATATTCGAAGGGTCCTGCTTGATACAGGTGGTGCTGAACTAGCGACGCACCGGTGCTGGCTTGCGCCATCATCGGTGCTATTACGAGCTAATACGCATTACAGTCTCAGCACATCCCGTTCAGCATTATACAAAATAGTCATGAGTGCTTTATTGATGTAGTAGCTTGTCCTCCATATGGTCCGTTTTTCCAAAAGCCCGTCATCGGTCAGCAATTCCAGGTACTTTCGAGCTGTCTGATAGCTTGTATCCAGCTCCTTGGAAACATGGATGATTTTTGTATACGGATAGTAAAACAGATTGTTGATGAGATCTTGGCTGTAGAATTTTGGATACTTGCTTCGGATTTCATGTTTGTAGGATTGCATTGCATCACGTATTTCGCTGACCATTTTACAACTGGTCAGTGAAGTTCGTGCAACTCCTTCAAGAATGAAAAGAACCCACTCCTCCCATGAGTTTTCATCCCGTACCGCTTGCAGCAAGGCATAATATCTACCTTTGTTGACATTGATGAACCGGGATAGGTAGACAATGGGAAAGTCGAGCAATCCCTCCTTTACCAAGTATAAGACATTCAATATTCTATCAGTCCTCCCATTGCCATCGTAGCTGGGATAGCCGGCCCGAACACCTATGAGGTCATAGAACGCTTTTTTGACCATGCGGAGAGTCAGCAAGAAGCCCCTGAAAAATATTATGAGACCTGTGCCGGCGTAGTCCATTTGTCAGACAGGAAGAGAAATGGGCGCAGGGTCGGGGAAAAGCTTCTCGAGGAAGCCTGCACCCAGCTGTGTACACAGTTCCCCTCCCACACCGTGCTAATCCGGTATGCCCGCATAAGGCAGAAGGTTGAAGAGCTCTGCAAAAGGCAGGAGAAAAAAGACCGGGCCGAAGACCTCCACCAGTTGCTGTTCGAGCCAGGCCCCTTTATGGATGCAGGGCTTGGCCTTGGCTTCGGGGAGGACGACGATGAACACTAACACCTCCTATATGACAAGGGAAGAGCAGAGAAGGGAAAGGGATTCCCTCATTCTTGCAGGGCTTACCGTTCTCAGGCTTCCTGGAATGGCTGAATACTATCGCGAGAAGTTTGTGGACAACCCCGATCCTCCCGAGAACAAGAGCACAGAGGAGTTCATAGAAGAGATGGTAGGAACCCAGCGCGCCTTGAGAACCAGCAACCGTACGATGAAGTACACAAAAGAGGCAGACTTCTGGTTTCTTGATGCAAACCTGGAGAACCTGACAAAAAGAAACGCCTCCCTAACGAAGAGCCAGGTGGGATACCTCTCCAAATGCTCTTATATCGACAACCATGGGGTTGTCATCATCACAGGACCTGCAAAAAGTGGCATCACCTATCTGGGATGTGCCATCGGCACTTCATGGTGCAACCTGAAATACAGGACGCAATATGTCCGTTACACATCTCTGATACAAAATCTGGCAGGAGCAAATAAGGATGGAGCTCTCAACGATTTGCTGAACTCGTATCGAAGAACGCAGTGCCTTATCATCGATGATTGGCTGAACGACCCCATTTCTTCAAAGGGAACCCTCCTGATGAAAGAAATCCTTGATTGCCGCGAGAAGTTTGGCGGGACCGTATTGATTTCTCATAGCCCGGTAAATGAATGGAAAAAGAATCTAACTGCAAGCAAGGAAGTATTGGCTTCTTTGCTTCAGACCATGACCCTCGGAGCAACTGAAATCAGTCATTCATAAATTATTAGGGAGAGGAGAGATTTATACCTTTCCTCTTCCATTCTGTAGTTTTGGTAGGAAACACTTCTGCAGTTTTCATAGGATTTGCCTGGGTAGTTTTGCTGGTGCAATCAATGTGACAATCAGAAAGTTTATATCGACCATCTATTCGCACAAAGCCAGTATCTTGGAAGAGCTCTGGGATATTAGCTCAAGATTTCTTGCATGTGCAGGGAATAGCAGATCTTAATCATTCGAATTCATCTCTAGAGAGTGGGTTCCCTGAATTCTTGTACCAAGATATTGAGATTCGTTCCAATTTTGTCTTTGATTTCAATGAGGGACCGTGCATAAAGCAAACAATTTTGCATTGCATCACTCAGATTATCCCAAAAATCCAAGAATCTAAGGCTGTCCTTCTTGTATCCACTTACATACTTCTTCAATTCCCTCTCCATGAATGTGCAATTACGCTCCTTTGCGTTTTCTTTCACATCCTCAGGAGAATATTGGGTGCAATCAGTCTTGTGCAAAAGGAGAAAGAACTCAAAACAAGGATTGGTGATAAACAATCTAAATCCTTCTTCCTCACATTTCAGCATAACCTCATCATATTGATCAACGGTGAAACTATGGGCATCCCTATCTACAACAATACATACGTCATCCATACCTACTTCGTACAAAAGATCATCGGATTTGTACGTATCGATAATTTCCCTGACTATTTCCAAGCCTTCTTTGCTTGCCAAAGACTGTGAAAATACTTCATTTATTTCATGTAAGAACGGGCCGAGGATTTGAACATCTACCCTTGACCGAATTTCCGTATGAATCCTTGAAAGAAACTTCTGAGCTTTTATGAACGCTTGTGTTTTTATTCTCTTATCAATCACCCCTGCATCAAGTCTCGAAACAAACGCTTCATATGCTTCTTGGTATGTGAGTTCCAATGGAAACGTTCCATTTGATATCGTATTCAATGTATATTGAAGTAATTGGAGGGGATTGGAATGTCCTTCATGCTCGTCTTTTCTTGCAAACATTACAACTTCAATCAAAGGGGAGTCGAGAAATTCACGGCGTAGTTTACTCACCAATCCTTCAAAATACAATCGCTCTGTCACTTTTCCTTCAAAGGCGAGGAAATATCTTTTTTTCAGCTTCCTTCCGCCAGTATTCCTTTCGCCAAACGCAACTCTCGACGCAACTCTCATGCTTATTCCTCACTTGGAAACAAGGTCTCAAATAAAGGCACCCCACCATATCTACCATCCAAGTATG
>JAQVBQ010000139.1 GCA_028690215.1 Bacteroidales bacterium
TAACCAAGAATGGCGTTTCCCCAAAGGAAGTTACTACTTCTTCACCTTTTGAATCTTTTGCTTTATGAATTACTCTTCCAATAGCTCCTTTCCACTGAGGTGTTTTATCGTGCATAAACTTAACAACCGGATTCTTCATATACTCCTCAAAGCAAGCCTTTAAACTCGCCTGATCAAGTACCTCATCATCCTCATCCTTGAATTCATTGGATGCTTCCCCGGCTATTATTAAGGCCCCATCTTTATCTTTAAACGCCTTAGTAATTTCCAAGCTATACTCCCAATCTAAATCACTCATTTTCTCACCTCCCTCTTAGCTTTTCATCTTATGTTTTCCGCACCAATCATCCAGATAAACTACAGGCCAGCCTCTCATAGTCGGAGCTCTTGCTCTGCACCTTCCCAGCTTTTCATTTTTTGGAACGTAAAACATACAGGTTTCACAAACAAAGGTATTCAAATTTTTCCAATTATCTTCAGCCATACATAAGTTCCCCTCTATACTCAATATTTTCAGGAAGTTCAAACAGCGGAGCCTCATAACACCTATCATTTGGCCTCATATGAGGTATCATATACTTCTCTCCGGTCTTCGGATCAGTATAAGGCTCATTAATCCCTGTTATCTGACCATCCATCCGCTTGCTATCATCTCCAGTATATCTATCATAATGAGCCTTCCATTTTCTCCACCTTACCCCTTTCCTCTGCCATCCCGCCCTCCTCCCCTCCTTGGTAGCCACCAGAAACTGATCCCTTACCAGCCTCTTAATTTCCCAGTCTTTAAACCCTTCATCAAACAGCTCTTTCATCCGGCCTTGTATCTCACTAATTGCAGCATTTTGACTCATCCCCTCATCCATCATTGCCCGGACCTCCTGCTCAAGAGCTCCTCCCTTATGAGCAAGGACTCCTTTAGCTCGGCCCATAGTCCCTGCACTTATCGCCCTTGCCCTAATCCCGATACTCATTAACGCATCCTTATCAGGAGTCATCAAGCTATCCAGTCCCAAATCTTCGCTCGCTGTCTTATACCCTAACTTCAGGCCTTCAAATGCTTTCTGAGCAACAAAATCTCCCAGCTTATCCTCATCAAAATCCTCAATCAGCCCCTGAAGCCACTCCATAAAATTCATTCTTCAGGCTCCTTCTCTTTAGCATATTGAATCCATTTATCATTTATTTCCTCTTCTCCAATATGAATAGGCTTATCCATAATCAATCCTCTCCAAGGCTCTTTATACTCCCTTTAACTTTCCCTCCAATTACTACTGCTTCTTTTTCCTGAATATTCCCGGAAGGACTAAGAGCCCTACTCACTTCTGGGTGAATCAATATTCTCTCTATAGGCACTTCAGCCTGAACAATTACTCCTCCCTTTCTCCCGGAAAATATTTTCGCAACACTCAAATCTGTAGTCCAAGAGCTTACATTATAACACTCTAAATTGCAGCCATCCCCTTCCTTAAATCCTCCTTCCTTAAACTTCTTCTGAGTGTTCCCATCAACTCCCCTATAAAGAGTAACCGTTCCATTTGGATATGCCTTCTTCATATACTCCTGATTCAAAGCATAAACCTGCTTAAAAGAAGCAAGCACTGCTTCCTTACTCTTAGACTTCTCGAATTCTCTCGAATCAACCTTCGAAAAGTCTTCAGTTCTTCTCCGCTTTTCCTCCGGCCCCAACTTAAAAGCTTCCATTATAGTGGATTCAAAAACATTGAAATTCCCGAATCCCCATTCTTTCAAAATAAACTCGCAGCCTGAAGAATCATCAACCTGCTTAAACTTATTCCACATAGCCCTTTTATCTTCAGTCATCCCCTGAACAAATTCAGGCATTCCTTCACTTATTTTCCCATCAGTCCCTTTAGTCCTCTCCTTAAAATCTTCCACTTCCTTACTCTTCAGGACATCCTCAGCCTTATCTCTCAAAGTCTTGTGCCCTTTAATTCCGCTCCCTACTCCTCCCTTCATTATCCCCTTAAAAATCTTCTGATAGTCCTCCCAGGCTCCTTCTCTCACTTTCTTCCAATATTCCTTAGTCTCCTCAAGAATCTCCATCTCTTCTTCTTCAGTCCTCACAGGCCCGTAAGCTTCAGGCATAGGAACAAATCCACCTTCTCCTGATAATGCCCCGGCCGTAGCTGCCTTTGAGACCCTATCAAAAACCTTCTTCGGAACCAAGACTTCTGATTCCGCAGTAGTTTGATAACTTCCTAAAGTATCAATGGGTTTGATCTTAATCTCCATGACTCCTTGCTTATACTTTTTCCCGAACTTCTCCGCCACTTCTTTATTAAAAGTAAAGGAAGTGAATGCATCACTGGTATTAGTTCCTCCTCTATACAAAGTCATTTCAGTATTCAGGAACTCCTTCAGGGGAACCTTCTTCCCTGTTAAATCCTGATAATTCTCGTGCATGATTTTAAGGCCTGCACTCCTTACTTTATCATCATTAACAATGGCTGTCATTAAAGGCTCTTTAGCTCCTTTATCCTCCTCCCTAAACCAAGCATTCATTACTGAACCCTTTATCCTGGAAGAAATCACATCAATACTTTCATCCTTACTCATCGGAGTAAACTCAAACTTAAGCCTTAAAGTATCAAACAGTTCCTGCACCTGATCCATCTTCTTGATACCGTGCTCCTTAAGAAGCTTAGCATTAGCATTCGCAAACTCATTCACATTCCGATATTTCTTTGCATCTAAATCTTTCAAAGTAGTATGTCCTTTTATCCCGGAGCCTACCCCGCCCTTCAATGTATTGAGGGCACTATCAATAAAATTTACGGTTTTACCCCAATCCCATTCATCTTCATTTTCATCCTCATCTCCTGTTCCTTCTTCACCCATCTGTCCACTCGACTCTGAATCACTTCCTTCTCCGCTGGGCTTATCCCACTTTTCATCTTCCCACTTTTCAAGTCCATCTCTATCTCTCAATTCATTTACACTATTAAGCCCGCTTCCAAGTCTCTTTTCATCAATTCCGGCCTGCTTC
>JAQVBQ010000048.1 GCA_028690215.1 Bacteroidales bacterium
TTTTCGCACGTCTCAGATTCCACAGGCTATATGCCAGCATGAACTGTGTCCCGTTGAGAAGGGCTAACCCCTCTTTTGAACCTAAAACAAGCGGTTTCCAGTTAAATGTCCTGTTTATCTCTTCTGCACTGCATCTCTTTCCGTTATAATTGACCTCTCCCAGTCCGAGAAGAGGTAAAGACATATTAGCCAAAGGTGCCAGGTCGCCTGATGCTCCCAGTGAACCCTGTTTGTAAACTACCGAATATATCTTGTTGTTGAACATATCCACAAGACGCTCTACCGTTTCGAGCCTGACTCCTGAATAGCCGAACGAGAGAGATCTGATCTTCAGCAACATCATCAGGCGCACTATTTCAACCGGCACCTCCTCACCTATCCCGCAGGAGTGAGATACAACAAGATTTCTTTGTAACTGAGAGAGTTGATCCTTGTCGATAGATATGTTGCACAACGACCCGAATCCAGTTGTAATTCCATAGATTGGGCTCTTCTGCTCTTTCATCTTTCTCTCAAGATAATCGCGGCATTTGGTTATCCTCCCGATTGCATCTTCTGATAATTTTATTTTTACTTCGGGATTGAAAAGCGGTTCTATGTCGCCAAGTCTTTGCTCATTGAGAGTTATATGAAAATAGTCCATATTAATTAGATATTGTAATTATTTTATTCGAAATGAATACAAATATAAATAAAATTAAACATTTCTTATATAAAAAGAGGCCGGTAAGACCGGCCTCCTTAAATCATACATTATTTCTATACTATTCTGCCGAATAGCCCGGATTCTGCTGTGAAGCTAATGCCGGGTTGGCATCTATCTCAGTTTTTGGAATAGGAAGAATGGTCTTGTAGAAAGTCCTGTCAATTGTTTTATCTCTGTGAGTGATAATTACTGCCGGAGAGATAAAATCATCGTTGAATGTAATAGATTCGTTCCAACGCAACATATCGAAGTATCTCTGACCCTCTGCAAAAAACTCCTTGCTCTTCTCATCCTTAATCATCTGTAGTGTAATATTTGTAGCTGTCGGTGCTGCAAGGTTCGGAGATCTCTTACGAATCTCTTTCAGATAGTTGGCTGCAAGTTCCTTGTTAGTAGGGAAAGCTGCCTCGGCTGCTATCAGATACATCTCTGAAAGACGGATAACCTTGATATTAACAGCTGAAATTGAGCCTTTGTCACCCAGAAGATTAGATCCTGTATACTTGCGGCATGAGCCATATCTTTTAACTCCAGTATCTGTGTAAGATTCGTCGTAATCCATGATTCCCCAGCGAACATCTGAAGGATCCTGATTAAGTCTTGCCAGGTATGAATCACTTGCCATAAACCAACCCATAGCACCTGTCTTGATACCCGAACGGAGAAGATAGAATCCGAGAGATCCTTTTCCAAGATCTGCCTCACTCAGGTATACTGCAAGCTCAAATATAGACTCTGAACCATTCTCGGCAGACCATGAGCTAACCCAGTTTGCATTTGAATAGAGAGTATATTTCCCGCTTGTAATCACATCCTGCGCAGCTGACAGAGCTTCAGCATTGTTGCCCATGTTGAGATACACTCTTGCTTGAATAGCCCTGTTTGCATAGTAATTCAGGAAACCGAGAACCTTAGTCTTACCCATCAAAGGAGCTGCTGTTGTAAGATCAGTAACGATCTGACTATATACCTGGGCAACAGTTGCCCTTGTAGGTTGTGCAGATGCATCCAATGGTTCAAGAATCAGAGGAACGCCCAATGATGCGTTATCCATGTTGTAAGGTTTACCATACAAGCGTACAAGGTCAAAATATATGAGAGCCCTTGCTGTGAGAGCCTGTCCTTTATAATCACTTAGTGCGGCTGAACCCTTACCTGCTGCTTCAATCTTATCAATGTTCTGAAGAAGGTTGTTAATCTGAAGTATACAGTGGTACATCTGTGACCAGTATCCTGAGTATGAGTTTGAAGATGCCGAGTGGTTGAAAACATATAACGCATCCAAACCGCGTCCCTGAGAACGAATGGCAAAGTCGCCACCTTTAGCATCTCCATACATGAAGAAGTTTCTTCCGTAATAGCTAGATGAGACCATTTTGCTCATCAATCCGTTTATAATTACCTTGGCATCGGCCGCTGTTGTTATAGATGTCGAAGCATCAGCAGAATTTGTCGGCTTAACATCAAGAAACCCTTCGCATGATGAAAGCAGTACAATGCCTAGTATTGTGAAAAGTATATTTATCTTTTTCATTGTAGAGTCTTTTTATTTTAGAAAGTAAATTCAACACCGAAAGTATATGTCTTGCTTATAGGAGTTTCCCAACCTCTTGTGCCATATTCATTGACTTCAGGGTCGTATACATCATATGCCGCCATTGTCCAGAGGTTTGAACCGTTGAAGTATACTCTGACATTAGAGACATTAATCTTGCTGATGAGATTCTTAGGAAGATTGTAACCTATGTTGACAGTCTTCAGCCTTAAGAAATCAGCCTTATGCATATGACGGCTGCTCTTCTGGTTTACGTCTTCCATATCAATAGCTGCACGCATTGGAAGAGAAGCTGTCTTGTTTTCAGGTGTCCATCTGTTTTCGTACTGATCTTTTGACATTATCCTTTCCCAGTAGTATCCATCGTCTGTCACATCCTTTCCGGCACCGTCATATGTATAACCGCCGATCTTGTATGTAAAGTTCAAGCCTGCTGTGAAGTTGTTCCATTTAACATCGGTATGGATTCCTCCGAAAAGTTTAGGATGGATGTTGCCGATAATTTTCTCACTGGCTTTTGAATAGTCATAAGTTGCAGGACGACCATTAACTGTAAGGTCTGGAGTTTCATCGTTGTTAAGATACCAGAGGTTCTTACCTGTCTCATCCTCTACACCTGCCCACTCAAGGCCGTAAAGTGCAAGTGTTGATTCACCTTCTCTGTAGATATATTTAGCTCTATCATCTCCACCTGTTGGATCATACCAGATAATATCCTGTCCACCATAAAGTTTTTCAACTGTAGATTTCACAGTCGATGCTGTAAGACCTGCACTCCATGTGATTGTCTTGTTCCTGATGATATCGCCGTTAAGTTCAATCTCAAGACCTTTATTATTGATCTCTCCGATATTCTTCAGTGTTGTTCCGAAACCGGTAACAAGAGAGATTGGAACGTCCTGAAGCAGATCCTTTGAATCTCTGCTGAAGTATTCAACCGAACCTGTAAGTCTCTGGTCAAAAAGACCGAATTCGAGGGCAATATTTGAAGTGTAGCTTGTCTCCCAAGAGAGGTTTGCATCAGCGATAGTACTGACACCACCACCAGGAGTCTGCATATAGTTATTATTGTATGAGGTCAGCGAGCGCCATCCATTGAGTGATGAAGGCAGTGTACCGTTAACACCATAAGATGCTCTCAAACGGAGACTACTGATAAATTCAACATTATCCATGAATTTCTCACTGTCAATCTTCCAAGAACCTGCAACAGACCAGAAGTTACCCCAACGAGTAGACTCACCGAGTCTTGAAGAACCATCACGACGGAAGGATGCAGAGAAATAGTACTTATTCAGATAGTTGTACTCGAGACGAGAGAGTGCTGACATCATGGTGCTTCCCCAGTTATATCCTGAAGCATCAAGTTTACCTGCAGTAGAGACAGTATGCAATGCGCTGGTAGGAAGGTTAGTACCAGATGATCTGTGGAAGTATGTTCTGTTATCTTCAGCTTCCCAACCAACCAAAACTCCTAAAGTATGCTTTTCAGCAAATACCTTATTATAGTTCAAAGTAGTTGATGATACGATTTTTGTCTCATTTGTGGTCATCTCATTAACTGAACCAGAGGTAGAAGATCCATTAAAGTGCAATGCACTGTAGTAGAGATGATCCATTGTGTTTGTGTTGTCATAAGATACAACACTCTTCAAAACAAGTTCAGGAAGGAATTTAACTGTAAGTGTCTCATTAGCACTTATCTTTAACATTTTTGACCAGTTTTCCCACTCATTGTTATAATATACAGGGTTATATGCATAACTACCATACCTTGCAGTCCAAGGAGCATCTGTCAGGTAATCAGTAGGCCAGTAAAGGCCCCACAACAAGTTGCGTGATTGCAGGAAGTAGTTTGCTCCTGTTGAACGTGTGTCATTATATCCGCTCTTCTCACTCTTTGCTATATTGATATTTGTAGCAAACTCAACACTGTTGTTGATTTTCTGATTCAGGTTAACCCTTCCTGAAATACGGTCATAGTCATTTATCTTCACTCTACCTTGCTCTTTTGTGTATGAAAGAGATGAATAATAGTTAGATTTCTCAGAGGCACCACTTACAGACATATCATATGTCTGATAAACGGCTGTACGGAAGAGTTGGTCATCCCAGTTATAATATGTTCCAGCCCTGTCACCTCCGATGGTAAGAGTATTTACGGTGTTGTCAGAAGCAGTGAAGGTATAACCATGTTTATTGAACCTCTTACTGAGCTGTTTTAGTGCAGAGGTACTTGCGGCCTCTTGTGTCATATTCTGGTAGTAAACACCGGCATTCCAGAAGTTCTCATAATACATCTCAACCTGTTGTTCAGTAGTAGCTGCATCAAAGTTTGAGGTAGCCCATGTTGGAGATACTCCGACAGATGCCTTGAAGCTTACAACCGGTTTACCCTCTTTTCCTTTTTTGGTTGTAACTACAATCACACCATTTGCAGCACGTGAACCGTAAAGTGCAGAAGCCGCAGCATCCTTCAATACTGTAATTGACTCAATATCATTAGGATTAAGAGAACTCATCACATTATTAGAAGTGTAAAGATAATCTCCCAGCTGTCCCGAGTTTCCTGATACAACAGGAACACCGTCAATAACGTAAAGAGGTTCGTTTGATGCGTTCATAGAGCCGATACCACGGATACGGATAGATGATGTTGAACCGGCCTGGCCTGAAGTAGTGGTAATCTGCATACCGGCAACTTTACCATTGAGGGCATTTTCAAAAGAGAGGCTTGGGACATCTTTTATGGCGTCTGCCTTAACAAGGCTGGCTGCTCCTGTGAAAGTACCCTTTTTAACGGTACCATAGGCAACAACCATTACCTCTTCAAGATTCAGCGCGTCTGAGACAAGCGCAATATTCACTTCGGACCTTCCCTGTACCGGAACCTCCTGAGTAGTGAATCCGATATAGGTGACAACAAGGATGGCATCTTTCGAGATACTCTCGAAAGTGAATTTACCATCGAGATCAGTGGTTGCTCCGATATTCCTCACACCCTTTATCTGGATGTTAGCAAAAGGAATAGGAGAACCGTCTTCTGATGAAGTTACTTTACCTGTAACTTTCATCTGAGCCATAGCTACGTTGCAAAGCAACAAAACAACGACAAACAAGATCGTTTTCTTCATAGATTAAGATAGTTTAATAAGTTATAGATGGTGACGAGTTCGAATTTATAATTTAATTTTCTGTTTAGCAAATAAATCTTAAGGTATGCAAGAACTGTTGCGGGATACAGAAAATCCGGCCAAATAACGGTTTGTAAACAAAAAGGCCGTTATGCTACACATAACGACCTTTTAAGTGAAAATATGTTATAATCTGTTAGAATTTCCTCGGACCTTTAAAAGGCTTCCTTTCTCCCTCTTTTCTTGGTTTTCTTTCAGGTTCAACATAACCTTCAGGTTTTGGAAGCAGAGCCTTGCGAGATAGTCTCATCTTTCCGGTCTTCGAATCGATTTCAAGAAGTTTTACCTCTACCTCATCTCCAACTTTGACCTCGTCCTCTACCTTATCAACCTTTTTCCAGTCAAGTTCGGAGATATGAAGCAACCCCTCTTTGCCGGGAAGAATCTGTACAAAAGCACCGAACTCAAGAATTGAGACTACCTTACCTTTATATACTTCTCCTGCCTCTGGAACTGTGGTTATATTCTTGATCCATGTAAGAGCCTTATCCATGCTCTCCTTGTCCTCGCCAAATATATCAACAACACCTGTCTCATTCTCCTCTGTAATTGTGATGGTAGTTCCGGTTGTACGCTGTATCTCCTGTATAACCTTGCCACCGGTACCAATAACAGCCCCGATGAACTCCTGAGGAATGACTATCTGTATTATTCTTGGCACGTGTGGTTTGTAATCCTCACGCGGTTCGCTTATACACTTCATCATCTCACCCATAATATGCATACGTCCCTGACGAGCCTGCTCCAGAGCCTGCTCCAGTATCTCGTATGAGAGACCGTCTACCTTTATATCCATCTGTGTAGCGGTAATACCATCCTTAGTTCCGGTAACCTTGAAGTCCATATCTCCGAGGTGATCCTCGTCACCAAGAATATCTGACAGAATTGCAAACTTTCCGTTCTTTGTGATAAGTCCCATTGCAATTCCGGAAACCGGTTTCTTTATCTTTATACCGGCATCCATCAAAGCCAATGTACCTGCACAAACTGTAGCCATCGACGATGAGCCGTTTGATTCAAGAATGTCTGAAACAACTCGTACGGCATAAGGATTTTCCTCACCCTTAGGTACTACAAACTTCAGAGCCCTGAGAGCAAGATTTCCGTGACCTATCTCCCTGCGGCCTGTTCCCCTGTATGGCTTAGCCTCACCTGTTGAGAACGGAGGGAAGTTGTAATGGAGAACAAATTGCTCTGTACCTTCAACAAGCACCTCGTCAATCGCCTTCATGTCTAGCTTTGTACCCAATGTTACTGTTGTAAGAGACTGTGTCTCACCCCTGGTGAATATTGCAGATCCGTGTGTTGCAGGAAGATAATCCACCTCGCACCAGATTGGTCTGATCTGCTTGGTATTCCTACCATCAAGACGAATTCCCTCATCAAGAATCATATTACGCATTGCCTCTTTTTCAACTGCATGGTAATACCTGTCAATCATTATCTTTTTGGCTGCTGCATCCTCCTCTGAAAGGGTTGCAACAAACTCTGCCTTAAGAGCCTCAAATGCATCTGTCCTCTCGTGTTTGCCTGAACCTGATTTTGCAATAGCATAGCACTTATCGTAGCAGAACTTCTGAACTGCTTCACGAAGCTCTTCGTCTTGTGTCTCGTGGCAGTAGGCTCTCTTTACTGTCTTGCCTACCTCTTCCATCAGCTCTATCTGAGCCTGGCACTGTATCTTTATCTCTTCATGCGCAAATTTGATTGCCTCAAGCATATCCTTCTCACTTACCTCCTTCATCTCACCCTCAACCATCATGATATTGTCGAGAGTAGCAGCTACCATAATATCTATATCAGCATCCTTCAACTCTGTGAATGACGGATTGATAACAAGATTGCCACCTATTCTGGCAACTCTTACTTCAGAGATAGGACCGTTGAACGGAATATCGCTGACTGCAAGGGCTGCTGAAGCTGCAAGGCCTGCAAGGGCGTCCGGCATAATCTCCTTCTCTGCAGAAATCAGATTAACGTTAACAAATACCTCAGCATGAAAATCATCCGGGAAAAGTGGCCTGAGAGCACGGTCAATTAAACGGGACACTAAAATTTCGGAGTCGTTTGCACGGCCTTCACGTTTGAGAAATCCCCCGGGATAGCGGCCTGCAGAAGCATACTTCTCTTTATACTCAACAGAAAGAGGCATAAAATCCACATCCTCCTTGGCATCTTTTGCTGCAACTACTGTTGCCAGCAACATTGTCTTGCCAAGTTTGACAACTACAGAACCATCTGCCTGCTTTGCAAGTTTTCCTGTTTCAATTTCGATTACTCTGCCATCTCTTAACTGGATGGACTTTTTTACTACATTCATATAATCTTATGTGCAACCCGCTCTCCCAATGAGAGTTGATTATTAATTATTTATACAGCTATACATTATGCCCCGGGTTGCCTTATTTTGGCATAATGCATATAAAATCTTGCAAATTTAATCAGTTATGGCGGATTGTCAAAAATAAAAAAAGGGTGCCGTTTCCGCACCCTTAATTTTTGCTTTATTTACGAAGGTTCAAGGCCTTGACGATATTCCTGTATCTCTCGATGTCTGTCGCCTTTAGATAATCAAGGAGACGACGTCTCTTACCAACCATTTTCAAGAGTGAACGCTGAGTTGCGTAGTCTTTCTTGTTGTTTTTCAAGTGGTTTGTAAGGTGAGCGATACGGTAGGAAAATAAAGCTACCTGACTCTCTGGTGAGCCGGTATCAGCATTAGACTTTCCGTATTGTCCGAAAATCTCTTGCTTTTTTTCTGATGTTAAATAATTCATAACTTTAAAGCAATTGAATTTGTTTTTCCCATTATTTGGGGTGGCAAAGATATACAAATAATTTCAGTCGACAACATTTTTGGATACTTTTGTGAAATGTTTGCCATAACTGTATAATAATCTTACGTGCTAACAAAAAAAATCAACCATCATCTCTTTGGAGAGATTGTCATTACAAAGAAGAGTGGCAATAAGAATATCAGATTGACAGTCAGTCCGTCCAAGGGGATTCGGGTCTCTATACCTTTTTTCTCCAGCTTCTCGCGTGCAGGGGATTTTGTAACAGAAAAAGAGGAGTGGATAAAAGCAACTCTTGAAAAAAACCGTGAAAAGCTCCAATCAAGGATAATACCTCTCGGAGTGGGTAATGATCTTCCTTTGATTGGCAACAGAATAGTATATCATCAAATCGACAGAAGAGAAAAGAGGGAGAGCATCAATATTAAATATTATCCGGATCACACCGAGATAAATTTCCCGGAGGGCTGCAACAAAGCAGCAATCCTACAGGCAACAATAAGGGCTTTAAGAAAAAGAGCATCCCAATACCTTCCTGCAAGATGTATGGAACTTGCCACAGCTCACGGATTCTCTTTCAACAGAGTGTTTCTTAAGAACAACAAGACAAACTGGGGAAGTTGTTCAAACAAAGGAAACATCAACCTGAACATTCAACTTATGAGATTAAGCCCCGAGTTAGCTGATTATGTGATACTTCACGAGTTATGCCATTTGAAATATCACAACCACGGAGCCTCGTTCCACAAATTGCTCAACTCTCTGTGTGAGGGAAAAGAAAAGGAGCTGGCAAGCCAGCTCCGTAAAAATAACACCTCTTCTCTTACAGTTATTTAGCCTCTGTCAGTTTGCTTATACGAACAAACAGTTCATCAACACCCTTGAGAAGGTCCATGTTTATCTCTTTGAATGCCTTACGTGCATTTTTCTTATCGTAGTGATTCACTCTGTTATAAAGGTCATTCCTGAAATCGACAGCTGAAGTTATGATTTCAACAGGCTGGTCCTCTTTCTTACCCTGGTTGAAATACATAAATGTCCAACAATCAGATATCACCTCTGTAAGGAGGTAATCAATGTCTTTCTTTATTACTCTTAAACTTGCCATAATATACTTGTTAAATTAAAGTTTCTCTATTCCTATTCCCGGCTTGTCGCTCAAAGTTATCTTCCCGTCAACGACTGTCATACCTTTATATACATCATTTGCGATGAGGAGATTGCCGTCAAGGTCAGCCCACTCGGTTTCCGGTGCAATCTGCGCTGCAGCAGAGATGGCGCATGAAGTCTCAGTCATACATCCGACCATAAGCCTCATATGCAATGCCTTGGCAAGAGAAACCATCTCTCTGGCCTCTCTCATACCGGTACACTTCATTAGTTTGATATTTATTCCATGATATGCTCCCTTTAGCTTAGGTATGTCCGTAAGCCTCTGGCAAGCCTCATCTGCGATTATAGGCAGCGGGCTTCTCTCTGTAAGCCATGCAGTCTCATCCAGCATATACTTCGACATTGGTTGCTCAATCATGCTGACATTTCTCTCATTGAGCCAGTTTATCATCTCAAGGGCGTAGTACTTGTCCTTCCAGCCCTGATTTGCATCAACACATATAGTAGTATCGGTGACCGAACGTATGGTATTGACCATCATCTTGTCTGTTGCCTCATCCCTGCCGAGTTTCACCTTTATAACCTTATAAGGAGACGCCTCTTTTGTCTTCTCTTTGACAACATCTTCTTTATCAAGACCAACCGTAAATGATGTACAAGGTGTTGTGGCTGAATTGAAGCCCCATATTTTCCACCACGGCTGACCCATAATCTTTCCTACCAGGTCGTGTAGCGCAATATCCACAGATGCTTTGGCGGCGGTGTTGTTTGTTGTTATGGAGTCGACATAGGTCAATATGTCCTGCAACTCAAACGGTGAGCTGAAACGTGAAAGGTCAACCCTTTTCAAAAACTCAATTACAGATGCCTGTGTTTCACCGAGATATGGAGGCATGGCAGCCTCTCCGTATCCAACAAATCCGTCATATGAAATCTCAGTAAGAACAATCGGAGTTGTGGTTCTTGAGCTGTTTGCAATGGTAAAGACATGTCTCATCTGGGCATCAAATGTCCGGAATGTCAACTCCATCTTCTTGCTTGAGCCTTTTTTCTGATATCCGGTATTTGCCAACAGGTCAAAAGGATTGATGACAGCGGCTGCAGCGGTGATAATACCTGCCCTTTTGAGAAAATCTCTTCTCGAACTTGTAATCGTCTCTTTCATTTAAGTTTAATTTATTTTTTTGGAAAATACCAAGGATGATTCTTAATTGTCAGAATACCCTCTCCCTCAATTTTGTCAATCTGTGTGATAATTCTTCTTACCCTAACCAGTCTGGTGGAACCTTCATAATAATTTGCAGCTTCCGGAAGTAAAGAGTTAATCCTTACAGAGGTTGCTGAATGGATGAATTCACCATTGCCGATATAGATACCTACATGTGAGACTCTCTCTCTCTTCTCTTTTGTCGCCTTTGACCCGAAGAATAGAAGATCCCCGGTCTGCAATGCTGCAAAATTGTTTGCAACGCTTATGCTGTCTCCGAATCTTGCCTGCTGTGAGGCATCTCTTTCAAGTATGACACCGTTCAGGTAATATGTTGTTTTTGTGAATCCTGAACAATCCATGGCTTTGATGGATGTACCCGCCCACATATAAGGGAAACCTACAAACTGTCTTGCAGTGTTGATTATGTTAGTCTGAGTAGGATTTCTCGAGTCAACCCACTTTTCAAAGCATGTTGCATGAACCTTAGGTACGAATGCAGACTTTCCGTTAGGAAGTATAACCTTGTAATAGTCGCCCGATTCACCGTCTGCCCTTACTATATTGCCCATTACTCCGTCCATTACAACGGCTGCACTCTCTGACGGAGATTCGCGGAAAAGTGTGTAATAGGTTGTGATTATGAGTCTCGGTGATGTGCTCCAGGTCATGTACTCAGCCTCGGTCATCGGCTGAATGCTGCCTGATGTAACCCAGGCAATGTACCCTTCCGGTGTAATGGCTCTTGTCCAGCCGCCTTTTTTTTCCAGAATTCTCAGCGGGGTTCCCATAACGGTCTGAGTTGCCGATTCTGCATCGTAGTCAGGACCGTATCTGAAGTTGATAACCGACAATGCTGTGATACCATATATTTTGTTCCCGAGTGAAGGGTCAGGAAGTAGAGTCATACTATCTGCAACATTGAGATTGTTGTCTGCAATGGCCTTCAGGAGTGCTTTCTTTGCTTCAGGCTCAGTTGTCGAACCTCTGAGTATAATTCCATCTTTTGCAAATTCCAGAAACGGCTCATATGTCTTGACTCTTCTGTCAGGAGCATACTGTGCCTTGATCTCTGAGGAGATCTTGTCGAACAGTTGTTTCACCTTATCTGACTTCTCGTCTCCTTTGCAAACAGATACAAAGAAAAATGCCAGAACAACAAATAGCACCTTTTTCATTTTTGAAGATTTTTATTAAAATTACCTAGACAAAGATAACTATATTTGCATCAAAATTTACATTATGATACTCGATTCATTGAGAGGTTTCGAAAGATATCTCAATCTTCACTCCAAGTTTGAAAAAGTTTTCAGTTACATTATAAAACATAATCTTCACGAAATGGAACCCGGCGAGTATCCGGTGGTGGGAAAGGATATCTATTTCACCATCTGGGAAGGCGAGGGAAAAGGAATTGAGATACCGAAACTTGAGGTTCACGATACATATATTGATATTCACATACTTCTGGAGGGGAGCGAGACAATAGGAATCCGCGACAGGAGCAGGTGCGAGGGGGAGAATGTCTCGTACGACCCTGAAAAAGATATTGCTTTCCTTGAGGATATGCCGGAAAATTTTATCAGCCTCGCGCCAGATAACATTGCTGTGATATTTCCGCATGATGCCCACGCACCATTAATAGGAGAAGGAAAGATAAAAAAGGCCGTTTTTAAGGTAAAAATGTAGTGGAAAAGCGTTACAACTCCTATGTAGGATATTTCAAGGAGAGGTGCGGCGAGAGACTGCAGAAAATTGTAATTGATGCCGGATTCTCCTGTCCCAACAGAGACGGCAGCCTTGGAACGGGAGGTTGCACCTATTGCGACAACGCGGCCTTCCATCCGGCATATAGCTCTCCCGACAAGAGCATTAAATGGCAAATAGAGGAGGGCATCGAATTCCACAGAAGAAGATACCGTACAGCAAGCCGATATCTTGCCTATTTTCAGCCATATTCCAACACACACGCGCCTCTCTCCAATCTTAGGAAATTATATGAAGAGGCCCTCTCCCACCCTGATGTCGCAGGTATTGTCATAGGTACCAGACCGGATTGTGTGGATGATGAGAAGCTGGATTATCTGGCTGAGTTGTCAAGAGAAAAGATAGTTATCGTCGAATACGGTATTGAATCCGTATATGACAAGACACTACAGAGGATAAACCGTTGTCATACATACGGAGAGTCTGTAGAATCTATAAGAAAAAGCGCAGAGCGGGGACTGATTACCGGAGCCCATTTCATTTTCGGTCTTCCCGGAGAGAGCAAAGAGGAGATGATGGCTGTCGCTCATGAAATCAACAAATTACCTATCCACTCGGCAAAATTCCATCAGTTGCAGATAATCAAAGGGACACCAATGGAAAAAGAGTTCCAGGATTACCCGGAAGATTTCGTCAAGTTCTCTCTTGAAGAGTACATCGATTTCTTTGTCGATTTTCTGGAACTGCTCAGACCTGATATCTATATAGAGAGATTTGCAGGTGAAGTCCCTCCACGATTTATAAAAGAGAGCCCTTGGGGCTCTGTTAGAAACACAGAGCTCCTGAGGCTTCTTGAAAAACGTCTTGAAGAGCGGGGAACGAAACAGTCCGCCCACTTTACTCCTGGAGCATAGCCTTTGTAGAGATTCTCTCTCCTACGGCCTGGACCATCCACTCCTGCGGCACTAAGTTTCCGAGAGAGTAGATTCTCATCATCTCCTTTGTCAGATTCTTCCCTTTGTAGAATTGTTCCAATTGGTACTCGATTATATGACCAAGAGGATAATTTGCAAGGTAAAGCGGCGAGTTGATCATATGTGAGTATATGGCCAAAATAGGTGAATCCTTTGCTCCCAGAACCGGCTCGTAATATTTATTCCATACATCCTTGGCAGCAGCAATCACGGCATCTTTAAGCTGCGCGGCAGTACACTCCGGATGCGCATACATCCATTTCCAGACATTGATATCTACGAGAGCCACACCCATAATCTCATAGGCTCCCCAGAAAATATCGAGTTCATTCATTTTCACCTGAGCTTCGTTTGTCTTGCCATAGCCAAGAAGCTGAAGGTCCCTCTTCTGGAATACAAATGCGTTTGCCTCGGTGAATGCAGTATTTGGCACACCGTTCATCATATAAAAATCGACATCCCTCATGCTGATAGTCTGCTCCACATTGTGCCCCATCTCATGCACTGCGATGTTGAATCCCTTGTAATCCATACCTTTTGGAGAGAGTCTGGTTCTCAATCTTGCATAATCATCCCTGCTCATGGCACCCCATGCATGGCCCGAACCTCTAGCCGGCTCCAC
>JAQVBQ010000049.1 GCA_028690215.1 Bacteroidales bacterium
AAAAGATATTGCCAAGCTATTTAAGATCATCGAACTTGATAACTCCCAGATTTCTATGGTTGGCAATCTTGTAGACACAAGAAACGAAATGGCACACGCTTCCGGCATAATTGAAATTCTGAACATTTCAAAAACGGCAACCCTCGATCACTGCCGAAATCAGAAGACAATTCGGAACTCAAAGCATCGTGATAACTCGGAATCATGCAAAATTGTTGTTGATAAAAAATGATATCTACAGCATTTACGGAGAGACAAGCATGAATCTGAATTTTAACCCAAGGATGGAAACTATCTCACTCCGAGATGATAAGGACCTGTTCAATTTTTTTAATCATGCCATGAATTTAATCTTCGATCATCATGAAAATCAAGAAAACAAAAATTACAGATACGCCCTCCGGCAGTTTAGTACCTTTAAATTCTAAAGGTATCGAGAATAAAGAAATGGAGGTGTTCTGTTATAATCTTATTATAAAAGGTATACCAGAGAATCTAATATATGAAGAATTTTACAAGAAGTTTCCAAAAGGTGATTTTTCAAAACACATAAAGCAAACGTATAAAGTGTTTCAGGCGTTTGCGGCACAGGATGAAGACGTTGCGGTTGGAAAAGCTATGGCTCAATTAGAATACCAGCTTGGTAAGGCCTCAAGCGCTGGGGATATAAACGCCAGTATTAACGCGATCAAAGCACGGACAGAACTTTTTAGAAAGTATAAAGAAAAAAAGATATCTGATGAAAAAAACCTCACCGAATTTCGCCCAAACTGGCTCTGATAAATCACCAGCGCCAATCCCAGGAGAGCTCTGTCCTGACGAAATGGCTTTGCTGATTCAAGTCATGCAGGTGGGTAATGCCGTTCCACCATTTATGGCAAAAGCAATTGCCTGCGGAATCGCGGAACAACTAAAGAGAAAGGGTAACGAATGAGCAACGAGCATAAAATAGGCGTAAGATCAGATGCAGCCGAACAGAAGGCTCCTGAAGAGCAGCCCCCTTTGAAATGCCCCAAGTACTTCAACAATTACATCGGCAGCAAACAGAAACTGGTCGACTGGATATGGAAGCATACCCCGGAAGGCGTTGGCACCGTGCTCGACGCCTTTTCCGGATCGGCCGTTGTTGCTTACATGTACAAATCCAAAGGTCTGCGAGTTTTTGCCAATGACCGTCTTCGCTACAGTCACCACGCAGCCAGAGCCATTATCGAAAACAGTTCGACAAAACTGTCCGAGAGAGAGATCGAAAAGCTGCTGGCGGACAATCCCAAAGCCAAGACCTTTGTTCAGGACAATTTTAAAGGCATCTTCTTTACCAAAGGTGTCCACGCACTCATCGACTCGGTGAGGGCCAATTGCGACGACCTGTCTGGATACAAAAAGGACATTGCGCTGTTTGCTCTTGGCAAAACCTGCATAAGCGGAACAGGCGTGTTTGGCCACTTCACGTGTTCCTCTAATTACGTGAAACGGCAGTACACGCCTGATGAATTCAAAGAACGCATGAAAGAGAATATCGAGCTGATCAACGCCCCGATATTCGATAACGGAAAAGAGAACAAAGCCTATCGCGGGGATGTCAACGAGATACTTCCAAAGGTGAAGGCTGATCTCGCTTACTTTGATCCTCCGTATGCCACCGAGTTTTCGACCACAAATTATGAAAAATCCTATCACTTTGTCGAAGGACTGATGACCTATTGGGACGGTCTGCCCATCAAGGCTGACTCCAAGGTCAAAAGCTACGAAACCAGTCAGGTGACGGTCACCAAGCGTAACGCCTCTGACTTCATTAAGGAGTTTCTCGGCAAAGCTACCAATATCCCGCACTGGCTTATTTCATACCGCGACCACGCCTGTCCAAACGAACAGCAGATGAAAAAAGATCATCGGCGGTCTGGGGCGTCAGAGCCGGATGGAGACCAAGGACCACAAGTATTCGAGAACATCCAAGCATAGCGAGGCTTCCAGTCCCAAGGAACTCCTCTTCGTTTGCCTGAAAGGAAACCAATCACGTGCGGAACTAGAAAAGAGAAAGAACGTTATGAAAAAAGACAAAAACCAAAAGTATAGGGGACAAGAAGAATAGCTCCTTTTCCCCATGGAAAAAACAAGACTAAGGCTAGTGAAAAACAGCCCGAGACACATTACTTCACGTGGGAATCCTTTGCCGCCACGATTCCGATCTTGGAGAAGCAAGTAAGGCATAAAACCTTCACCTGTGTTTATGGTAATTCCCGGGGGGGACTCCTTCTTGCCGTCCTTCTTTCCCATCGATTGGGTCTCCCATTGGTTACCACTCCCTACGCCTCCATGCTGTGGTGTGAAGATATAGTGGACGATTCGGAAACTTACCTACGGTCAAAACGGCTTTTTCCTGGTGCCGTTTATTGTGCCATCGTCACAAGAAAATACGCCAAGGACATAATCCACGCTTTCGATTACACGAAAAAAACTGCTCTGGTGAAATTTCCGTGGGAGGATGTTTAGAAAAGTGAACCCACAGTAAAAGCTGTTGAAACCCCTCTCAATATTATGAGAAAACCTCACCCAATAAAACCTCTAGATATAATCCTCCTTAAACTTCCTCCCCTTACCCCCAAAAGTAACTATGTATCTTATACATACTTAAAACCCAAACACTAAAAAAACAGGTGCCTTTTCAAAATGAAAAATTGCAGGAAACCTTGTTTTGGTTTATATCTTTATGGAGAGACTGGACCTTGAGCCAGGCGTAAAGGGGTGATTATGGAAGAAAAGAAAGAGAGTCCCGGGAAGGCGAATAGATTGAAAATTACACCAGCCAGATTTAAAAAGGCTCTGGAAGGTAGCCACGGATTAAAGGGTTTACTTGTGCAAAGATTAGAATGTACTTACTATGCACTTAATAGGGCTCTGGCAAGAGAGGGGGATGCTTGGGATGAGTGTCGGTACCTTTATAAGTTGGAGCAGGAGAAGGTTGGTGACCTTGCTGAACGTACGATTTTTGAAGTGATGCGTTCTATGAAGGATGTCCCGGTGGCTGCCCAGACTGCCCGTTGGTATCTGGACCGCAAACACGTTGACCGGGGATACGGGAAGAAGGAGCAAGTGACCCTTGAAGGTGGGCAGAACCCAATTAGTATAAATCACACTTTAATTCCTATTGCGGCACTGAACCTCCCGCTTGAGACTAAGAGGGAGATCTTAAAAGCAATGGAAGCGTGGGAAAAAGAAAACAAGCAAAATGAGTCTGGCACTTAGTAAGGAGGACCTGCAAGCTGTAATCTGCCGGGAGTCGTTTTTTGACTTTCTGCAGATGTTTTGGGACACCATTATTCCAGAGACTCCAGTGTGGAATTGGCACATCAAATATTTGTGTGATGAGCTTCAAGAAATGGCTGAACTGGTATTCCAGCAAAAAGAGAAAAAGTACGACCTGATAGTTAATATCCCGCCTTCCTCTACAAAGTCCACAATCTGTTCTGTGATGTTCCCAGCCTGGCTTTGGACCAGGTCTCCCACGGCAAAAGTGATATGTGGATCGCACACTGCCGCCTTGGCTCTGGACCTATCCAGACGTTCCCGTCTAGTAATTACCTCTGAAAAGTACAGATTACTTTTTCCAGAGGTCAGGCTCGCTGAGGACCAGTCCGCAAAAGGATATTATGTGACCTCAAAAAACGGAGGGCGCTTGGCTACAATGGTTGGAGGTGCTGTCACAGGATTCCACGCTCATTTTGTGATCGTTGACGACCCTTTGGACCCAAAGAGAGCCGCCAGCGATGTGGAGCTGAAAGCAGTCAATGACTGGATGACGGAAACTCTCCCAACCAGAAAAGTTGATCAGAGAATTTGTCCTACCATCTTAATCATGCAACGCCTGCACCAAAACGACCCAACGGGAGAGTGGCTTGAGCGCACTAAGGGGATCGGGATTAAACATATCTGTTTACCTGCGGAAGATTCGGATCGTGTGAGTCCATCTTTTTTACGAGAAAAGTATCGTGATGGGTTGCTAGACCCTGTCCGCATGTCGAAACGAATTCTAGAAGCATCTCGCAGCGAGTTAGGCGATTACGGTTTTGCGGCGCAGTTTGAACAGACGCCAATCCCCAAAGGAGGTGGCGAGTTTAAGATCGACAGGATTATATTGGAAGACCGTTGCCATTGTGAGATGGTGCGAAAAGTCCGTTACTGGGATAAAGCCGGAACGAGAGGGGCCGGATGTTACACGGCTGGTGTTTTGCTCGGGGTGGATAAGAATAAATGCTTTTGGCTTTTGGACGTTGTACGAGGCCAGTGGGATGCGTACGACCGTGAAAGGATTATTAGGCTTACTGCGGAGGCCGATGGTCGTCCTGTGGAAATCGGTATTGAACAGGAGCCCGGGAGTGGAGGTCTTGAATCAGCTCAGAACACGGTCAGGAACTTGGCAGGCTTTACGGTGTTTAAAGATAGACCCACTGGAGATAAAGCGACACGGGCTGATCCGTTTGTCGTCCAGGTCAACGGAGGTAACGTCCGGATGCTCAAAGGAGAATGGAACCGGGATTATTTGAACGAATTATTGTACTGGCCAAACTCAAAGTTTAAAGACCAGGTGGATGCTTCCTCCGGGGCTTTCTTGAGGCTCTGCCAGGTGAAGCGCAGGATTGGTGCTTTGTAAGAGGAAACTGAAAGGATATTATGGAACAAAAAAACGCTATCAAAAAAGGGGTCAAGAAAACCCCTAAGAAAAAAGGGGATGCAAAAATCCAACAAGAGATGCACACCATGGCTAAGGAGCTCATCTCTAACGCTCTCACGACCAGGTCCCAACTCTGGCACACTCTTATTGACGAAGGGGGGAAAGACCTAAACCGAGACTGTGGGTACCCTGAGTCTATAACAGCTCAAAATTACTCTAATTTCTACGACCGGGAAGGTATAGCCGCTCGGGTGGTAGAGGTATGGCCAAAGGAATCTTGGGCGCAGGCCCCCTTGATCTATGAGACGGAGGACCCTTCCCAAAAGACAGCGTTTGAACTTGCTTGGGATGAGCTCGTAGAAACGAAGCATCCTCTCGCGGTCTTGCAACGGGCGGATATCCTTTCAGGGGTAGGTCGTTTTGGGATTATCCTGATTGGTATCGATGACGGGAAAGAGATGTACGAGCCTGTCGAAGGTTTGGACGAGACAGGCAATAGGATTGGGACGCAGGAAGAACAATCGCGGAAGTTGCTTTTTCTGAGGGCATTTCAAGAGTCCGTTGTCCAAATTGATACACTTGAACAAGATTTCACCAGTCCTCGATTTGGATTACCTTTGGTGTACGCTATAACCTTTAACGATGGGAAGAACTCGTTCTCCAAGAGGGTACACTGGCATAGGGTAGTTCATCTGGCTGATCGACGGGAGATGTCAGATGTTTATGGTATCCCCCGGATGCAGAGGAACTACAATCGTTTACTGGATGTTCGGAAGATTTTGGGGGGCTCAGGGGAGATGTTCTGGAAGGGTGGTTTCCCGGGCTACAGTTTTGAGGTTAATCCCGGGATGGATGGTGCGGAGGTAGATACAACGTCTCTGCGGTCGGAAATGGAAAGCTACATGACCGGGCTGCAAAGATATCTTGCTTTGGAAGGGGTCACAGCAAAATCACTAGCGCCACAGGTGGCGGACCCGAAGTCGCATTTAGACTGCCAGCTAGCGGCAATAGCCTTGGCTGAGGGGATACCGCAAAGGATACTTTTTGGGAGTGAGCGAGGGGAACTTGCCAGCTCACAGGATGCCCGGGCATGGCAGGGGCGATTGAAGGAGCGGCAGGAAGGATATCTGACACCTTTTGTGATTCGACCGTTTGTGGATCGGCTGATCGCTTTGGGGGTACTTCCCACGCCTGAGGAGGGTTACATTGTGTTCTGGCCTGATTTGGGGACGCAAACAGCGCAGGAGAAGGCCGAGGTTGTGAGGACATGGGCGGATGCAATGTCGAAATATGTCGCTGGGGACGTTTCTCAAGTGGTACCCATTGACGCCTTTTTGTCGATCTTCGGTGGCATGGGGCAAGACGAAATTGACATGATTACTGAGAGCCTGAAAGATTCCATAAAGATGGAGGAAGAGTTTGGGAAGGAACTAAATTCTAAAACCAAAAAAGAGCCCGCTTCTGAGGAGGAAAGTATCTCGGAAGAGAAGTAGTATGGAAAAGATCATCAAAGCAATTCTTGAAGCTCTCCTATCCTTTTTTTGGCCTAAGTTAGTCGCTCCTAAGGAGGCCGAGGACGGGGAGCCTGTTGGTTCGAGGGAAGAGAAGTTGAGAGAAAAAATCAAAGAGGACACGAAGTCGAAGCTTCCGATTTGGATATTTCTCACGCTCTTGTTGGCCGCCGGGTGTACGACAAAAACAGTGTACGTGCCTGACGGGAAGGCTGTTCAGCTTCGGCAACAGGTGCGAAACGTTCGGGTATGGGTCTGGGATAAAGATGGGAAGCGGGTGGCTGGCAAGATGACCCTGCCTGAAGGTTGGTATGCCTTACCCTTTGAAGCTGAAGAAGGAACTACAAATGAAACCGCAAAAACGCAATAAAAAGCGAAGGGGTTCTTTTGATCCTTCGAAAACCACAACCCTGAGGCAGGCTTTTATGCGCTCCATGGCCAGACGGATTCTGGCTCTGAAAAGGGGGATTAGAAAGTGGCTAGTGGAAGAGGATGAACTCGGGCTGGTGCCAAGGAAACCTTTTAAGCTTTCTATCCATAAAAGGACTTTTCAGTTCATATCTTCGCCGGACAAGATATTAGCCTTTCGCCAGTGGTTCCAGAGACAGGTGAATGAGGGTATTTTGGAAGTTGACCAACTGGAACAGCCTTGGAGTAATGAGTACGTGAACTCGGCATATCGGAAGGGATTAGTCCACTCGTACCTTGAGGGTAAGCGGGACCTTTTGACTGATGCGAGGGCATATTCCGCAACTGAGCGAGAGTTCTTGCAGGAGGCTTTTGCGTCTCCTGAAACAACTTCTAAAATCCAGATGATTTATACCCGGACCTACAATAACCTAAAGGGGTTCTCGGATGCAATGTCGACACAAACGAGTCGAATTTTGGCAGACGGTTTAGCGAAAGGTCTTCACCCGGAGCAGATTGCTGAAGATATGTTTTTTTCGATCGATGGACTTTCTCAAAAAAGAGCAATGGTGATTGCCCGGACGGAGATTATCCATGCCCACGCTGAGGGACAGCTGGATGGTTATGAGAAGCTTGGGGTGCAAGATGTTGGTGCGGATGTTGAATGGAGTACGGCGGGAGACTCCCGGGTTTGTTCTGAGTGCGCTGAAATGGAGGGGCAAGTGATGAAGATATCTGAAGCAAGGGGCCTGATACCAAAGCATCCAAATTGTAGGTGCGCTTGGATACCCGTAGAACAGGTTTAAAAAGTGCAAGAAAGTGATTATTTGCATGCCAATAAAAATTGAAATATACTGCCTCTTAAGATGCTTGAAATAAGCATTCCGGGGGGCAAGCTTAGAAGGAGGAAAAAGTAGATGACTGAATCGCAAAATTATATTTCGTTAGTGTCGAACCTTGTGGGGCTTGTCAGGAATGAGACCTTAGAAGGACGTCCATATCTGGCGGTGCCAATGGTGATGATAAAGGAAGGAGTCTTGAATGGTTCCGATGGACCTATCTTGTACACTTCCGAGGAGTTGGCAAAGGTCCCCCAGGTATGGAACACGAAACCTGTTGTTGTCCAACACCCTACGCTTAATGGAAAGTCTCTCTCTGCCTGCGATCCTGATGTTTTGGAAAAGTATCGTGTGGGGATGATTATGAATACTTCCTGGGATGGACAAAGGCTGAAGGCCGAGGCATGGCTTGAGCCTTCCCGCTTGGAAGCTGTGGATTCCCGGGTACTTAATGCAGTGCAAAAGGGAGAGATGATGGAAGTTTCGACAGGACTCTTTTCTGAAATAGAACCGAAACCAGGTGTCTTTAAAGGCAGGCACTACAAGGGAGTTGTGAGAAACTTGAGACCTGATCATCTTGCTATCTTGCCGGATTCAATCGGGGCTTGTTCAATTGCCGACGGTGCAGGGCTCATGCGTAACAGCCGGAAGGAGATGGAATTGATCTTGAACTCTTTTGGAATAAACCGGGATGCAGCGCACGACAAAGTTCGACTGCTTTTAAGGAATGCTGCAAGTGCGGAGCTGGGAGAGCGTTTTGATTTTGTAGAGAACGTTTTTGACACGACCTTTGTTTACAAAACGAACGAGGGATTGTGGCAGAGAAATTACAGTCTCCAAGGTGGTAAGGCTGTACTGGAAGGTTTTCCAATCCGGGTGGAAAAGAAAGTGACTTATGTAGCCTTGGCAAACGAAGAACAAGGAAAAAGTAAAATGAAGAACGAGATAAAAAATAACAAAGCAATTGTGGAGGAGTTGTCCTCCCACGGAGTCAGGACAGAAGAGGATCGTGAATTTCTGGAAGGACTTTCGGAAGGGCAATTGACTAAGAACATGCAAACGGCAAAGACTGCCGTCGTGACACCTTCGATTCCTCCGACTGAAGAGAAGAAAGAGGAGATCGTGGGAGAAGTGAAACAAGTGGATAATACTGAGCAGGTTAAGGCTCCGTCGGATTATCTGGAAGCGCTGCCCGCCGAAATCCGGGAAGTGTTGAATGAGGCTCTATCCACGCAAGCAGAACAAAAGACAAAGTTGGTTGAGACCATTGTGGCTAACAAGAAGAATATCTTGAGTAAGGAACAGCTGGCAACTCTCAAAATGACAGAGTTGAAAGCAATGGCTGCATTGGCGCAGGAAGAACCGAAAGCCAAGACGTCTTACGCAGGACTGGGTCCTGTTGGTAATGTGCAAAATGAAGTAGTGGAGGAACCCTTGCTGGCGCCGACCATGAATTTTGAACGAAAGTAAAGGAGATAAAATAGATGATTAACACAATTATATTGTCCGGCGGGTATAAAAAAATCCAAAGCCTGACCATCAATTCGAGCGCGACCCTCAAACCGGGGATGATTGCAGCGCTTAACTCTTCTGGCGAGCTTATCGCTCAGGCGACTGAGGGTGCGGCTTGCGAGAAGCTTGTAATCTTGGAGGATGCGCTCCAAGGGAAAACGGTGAATGACACCTACACTGCGGGAACGGTTGCTGATGCGGCTGTCATTTTTCCGGGGAGTGAAGCACAGGTGCTTTTAAAAGCTGGCGAGAAAGTAGTCGTTGGTGATTATGTGACTGGCACTGGGGTGGGTACGTTCCAGAAGCTTGAAGCTGCTCAGGTTCCTCTTGCGGTAGCACTTGAGGCATGCGACCTGACTGAAAGCGATGCGGTCGACACGCTTGTTGCCGTGCGTTTTCTCTAAACTTTATAGAAAGGAAAAGAACATAATAAATATGGAAAACTTAGATTACATTCATAACGGCCAAGCTCAGGGCGGAGTTGCCTCTATGCTGATGCAGGCGAATTTCAACGTCAATGCCTTGCGCCCCTATGTGGGCAGCGATGGCAGAAGCTACATCACCACAAACAAAGAAGGAAAGCCCACGGCATCCCCTCTCACCAACTCCACTGCCACGCTCCGAAAAGACGAATGGAAATACTTGGATGATGCAGTTGTGGCTGCGGCTCAGCCCCGCCTCCGTGCGGTGAGTGACCTGCGGTCTCGTGGTCTTCAGATTGTGATTCCCAACGGACTTGGAAAGACGGTTTTGGAGACTCAATCCCAGAGCAACATTTCCGCTGCGGAAATCACGATGGATGGTTTGGAGCAGAGTGCAAAGGACAGGCCAGTTTATGACCTCACGAATCTGCCTCTGCCCATTATTCACAAAGATTTTGCTTTCTCTGCCCGTCAATTGGCAGCGAGCAGAAACGGCGGAAGTCCTCTCGATACCACAATGGCCACTCTGGCAGGACAGAAGGTTGCAGAGACGGCGGAGAAACTCCTTATTGGTGCCCTCAGCACGTTTAGTTTTGGCGGTGGAAACCTCTATGGATACACGAATTTCCCGCAGAGCATTTCTCAATTGCTGACTGCTCCGACTGCGTCCAGTTGGACGGCTGCGGATACAGTGCAGGAAGTGCTGGAAATGGTGCAGGCAAGCATCCAAGCCTATCATTATGGGCCTTGGGTTCTGTACTATGGGCCTGAATGGTCGCAGTACATGAATAATGAGTACAAGCCCCAGTCCGACGATACTCTGGCAGGGAGGCTGCGTAGAATTGACAACATCCAAGCGGTTAATATGCTCGACCATTTGAGCGGTTACGACCTGATTCTCGTGCAGATGACTCCTGACGTTGTGAGGGAGGTTGTCGGCATGGAAATCACCACCGTGCAATGGGAGAGCATGGGCGGAATGCAGCTGAATTTCAAGGTTATGGCCATTTTATGCCCTCAACTTAGGGCGGACCAAAACGGAAAAACAGGAATAGTCTACGGCTCCACTACTCCGTAGGCCAGCAGGGAGGAAACCGGGCAGGGTCGGACTTAGCCCTGACTCTGCCCATCCTCCTTTTTTAAGTAAACTTTTTTGATTTTTGAGATTATGAAATTTGAAGCATTAAGCCCTCACATCCACCTTGGAAAGACGTTGAGCGTCGGGCAGATTTTTGAGTCTGATATTGACCTCACGAAGGTATTTCCAAAAAGATTTAAACGAATTCTCAGTCCTGCGGAGTTGGCAGCAGGCCCGCTCAAGGTCGTAAAGTTTCAGAAGGAATCAGACGGAGGAATTGGCAGTCTGGTAACTGAGAGTTTCAATTTTGACCCGATAGCTACAGGGCTTCAAGTCTACAAAAAAAGAAAGCTCTATTTCATTCACTCCATTTCCGACATGAGAAAGCCTCTGAATAAGGAAGGCCTGACTCGGGCTGAGGTAATACCTTTTATAAAATCCCAAACAGCCATTTAAAAAAATGAAACTCACTTGGCCAACCAAAGAACTCTGGAAGGGAGAGGATGTTTTCATTTTGGGCGGAGGTCCAAGTGTTAAAACTTTCCCGATTTCTTTTCTCAAAACCAAGAAAGTCATAGGCTGCAATCATGCCTATTTATTTGGTCCCGAAGTAGTGGATATTCTCCTTTTTTGCGACCAGGTATTTTACAACCATCACCGCCAACGGCCAGAATTTCAGAAATTCCCGAACCCCAAAGTTTCCAATTCTGAGTCCATTCTAAACCCAGATGAGGATGTTTTAATCGTGCCCCGAAAGCAGCAAGGTTGGCACAGGGATGCGCTTGGCTTTAACGCCAACACTGGAAGCGCAGCAATCAATCTCGCTTTGATACTTGGAGCTGCCAGAATTTTTCTTGTGGGCTTTGATATGCAGCTCGGGCCACAGAGAGAACAAAATTGGCACGAAGAAGTACACAGCAGGGTGAACCGTCTCCATTATGAGCGGTACCTTAATTTAATGCGGAACTCCGTCAGTGATATTGCTGAGAAGTGGCCTGAAGCACAGGTAATTAATTTGAACCCTGACTCAAAACTTGATATCTTCCCAAAGGGAAGGTTCGAAGAATATTTTAAAGTACCAAATTATGGCTTGGACAACAGAAGTTTTAGTACGGTCGATCATAAAAACTGATCCTGATCTAACGAGTCTGCAAGCGTTTATTGATGCTGCCCACGAGTTAGTTTTAACGCATTGTATTGGAATTGAGGAACCGGAGGGGGTTGACGTAGAGACCTGGCTCGCTGCTCATTTAATTACTATTCGAGATAACCGGGTTGCCTCAGAGAATGTCTCCGACGCAGGTGTAACGTACCAACATAAAATCGACATGGGTCTTAACTCTTCGATGTACGGGCAGACGGCGATGTTGATGGATAAAACGGGCGGACTTGCGAAGTGGAACAAGCAGGTTTTGTCGGGGAAGTCTCAAATAAAAGTTTCGTGGCTGGGAAAGGAATAGTATGGAAGAGATTGTGTTGCTTTTGGAAAAGTATGGAGCGTGGGCGTTAGTGGTTTTTTTAAGTTTTGGAGTGTGCAGATTGTTGAAAGAGGGAAGAACAATTTTGAAGGAAAAGGACGACATGATTGAACAAATGAGCAAGGAACAGCGAACGGAGATTGTGGCAGTGGTGCGCGAATGTACAGCGATTTTGACAACGGTAAGTGATTTTTTGGACAGGTACGAAAGGCATTTTGATCAACATACAATTGAGTTGGAAAAGAAGCAAAGAGAAAAACATGAATAGAACAGTATCTCAATTTTTATCGGCAGGAAAACGGTTTCGGTTTCACCAGTTGAAAGGGGATTTTTTGTTTATCGGACGTGACCCTGAATTAAAAACGGTTATTGATTTTTGCATGAAGAAATTTGGGTTCTCCTTGAAGAGTTACTCCTGCCCGGTTTCGACTATCTCACTTTCCTTTTTAAACCCAATCCCCAAATGCATTATTTTAGAAGAAGACCATGAAGACCTTTCCAGAACTGAACGTTTCCTTGCGAGCGTGGATGTGCGGATACCCAAAACAATAGCCATCCTGGTCACGAATGAGATATCCGTGGCAAAACGGTTCCGTGAGACGTTTCCCCGCCTCACAGTGGTGCTGAAAGGATCAGGATTTCATGATTTACTTATGACGATACTTTCAAAAAAACGAGAGCGTAAAAGAGAATGAGTCTGATTACGAGAGTCTTGAGACAGACCTGTGTCCATTGGGAGACCAACGGATTAGATAAGTACGGTCAGCCTCTTTTTTCCGATCCTGTGGAAAGAGCCTGTCGATGGGTGGATAAGACGGAAGAGATTATTGATAAGGCTGGGGTAAAGAGTCGCTCGCAAACACAAATCCTTTTTGAAGACTGCCCGGTGAAGGTGGGAGATTTTCTGCGTCTCGGTAAACTGGACTCCGTGACTGATGTTGCCTGCCCTCTCAAGAACACTGGTACTTGGGAAATTTTACAGGTAGACAGGGTTCCCTCCTACGATGGATCATACAAGGTTTTAAAGGCTTATTTATGAAGATTGAAGGACTAAACAAAATTCTGACTAGCTTGAAAGAGTTACCTTTAGCCCAAGGTGCGATTGGGAAAGGTGTTGAAAGAGGGCTAAAGAAATCAGGTCTGATGATCTTTCGAGATGCGCAGAAAGAAGTCCCAGTGGATACTGGTAATTTAAAGGGGAGCGGTTTTACAAGAAAGTTAGAAGGGGCTGGGAGCACCACAAAGGTTGGAGTTGGATATACAGCCTCTTACGGGATAAAGGTGCACGAAGATTTAAGCGTTACTCACGGGCGGGCGTACAACCGGAAGCATGCAGATGATATTGCGGCGGGGCTTTTGAGTTCAAGGGGGAAGAATCAAAAAGCGAAGTTTTTGGAAGACCCAGCAAAACGGCTCCGTGGAGACGTTCTTCGCATAATAAGCAAAGAGGTGCAAAAGGAATTAAACTCATGATACATACAAGCGCCGAGATTTTAGCTCAATATATGATGGATGTTGGTATTTTTGAGATGCCATCCCAAGCAGCGAGTTGGCCGTTGTATATCGCGTTTTTGCCTGCCCGGGAAAATGGAAATGACTCTGCCGTGATTGCAGAGACGACTGGGATTTTGGATGGACGCTACGCGGATGGTAAGTATGTTGAGCATTATGGGTCCCAATTGCGGGTGCGCTCTTTAAGCTACTCAGAGGGGTATCTAAAGACATATAACGCAAGCCTGGAGTTGAACTCTATTTTAAACACTCCGATCACTCTGGACGGTGTTTTTTACCGGATAAATAATGTTTCTCGAACAAGCTCAGTAATCCCTCTGGGGGTAGAAGAAAACGGGA
>JAQVBQ010000140.1 GCA_028690215.1 Bacteroidales bacterium
CATATGGCTGCCACGATTGCACGGGCATTTGAGAAACTGGCGGTGAAGAGAAGTTACTGGGAGAAGTGGGTGAAGACATTCCTGAGTCCGAGGTATGCTTCAAAGCTGTTGAGCAAGTAACTATAATCGCTGAACTTATCTTTTTTACACTTATAAGTGTAATTACAACCCGCGCCCAAATTGACCATTGATTCTGGATCGTGTGTCGTCACAGTAATCCGGTAGTATTTTCCACCGTCCTTAGGGAGGCTGACTTTCAACGTTTCAACTTCGTCAAAATAGTATTCATTACTGACATACTTGCGATTTGTTCTCGCAATTTTTCCAGTGAGGGAAAAATCTTCATCATAGACAACATTATTTGCGCCGAATATGTTGGAATTGCTCTTTCCTTCAGATTCGACAAATAAAGAGCCCGCCGATCCCTCAGAATCGGTACAACCTGTAATGCCAACAAACATTACGGTAAGCACAGCCAGAGATACAATCCATACCGTTTTTCTAAACATTAGATCACCCCATTTTTAGATAAAAGGCCGTTAGATGATCACAATTATATAAATATCCATATCGATTTTTGACATTATTAACTGCAGTTTCCATAAATATAGGCTTAAAATGGTTCGAGGCTGACTAAGCAATGTTGATTGAATGGGATTTAATTAGGGGCGGCATAGCCGTAGAGAGACAGGGATTGTGCACAGCCGGTCGAGAGAGATCTCAAATCTGCCCTGATATTGGTAGGCTCTTTTACGAACAGAGCCAAAATGCGAATATAGCATTCATTCTGGCGCCTTCTTATTGTGGGAGGTGTATGACGAAACAGCGAATGCCTCAGCACCAAGAGGTGCGAATCGCCGACCGAAGGGAGCGTGAAAAGATCTTTAATCTTTGATTGGGTCCCTCCCCCCGTCAGGGATACTGGGAGGATCTTCATATTTACGATATACTGCCAAAAAAGCGCTCACTGAACGTAGAATATTTCCAAATTTAGAGGAATATTTCGTTTCCGGCCATCTAAAGGGCTTTGAGAATAACTTTTAGCCCGGAAAAGGTTTACAGTCAGCATGACTTTTACGTCACCCTCCTCCGGGCTGATAGTTATTCTCCGCACCCAATCGTTCGTCAAATTACTGATGCAATCTCCTAGATTACTCCTTTCGGGATGAGGCTATGCCCACAACGCTCAATAACAGCCCGCCTACTCCTGAAAGAATCCCGAAGACTTGACACGCTTTAAGGGTCTCATACTGTTGCTGCACTTCCGGCGAAAGCGCCCTTCCAAGCATGCCTACGACGCTCTCATAATCAGATAATTGAATAGCCGCAATCATGTAGAGCGCAATGCCAATTGCTATTAATACAATGCCCAAGGTCAGATATTTGTTTTCCAAAGGAATCCCTCAAAATTTAGTTCTGCCAATTATCGGGATATATGTTTTGATTTGAATTAGAGATGTTAAATTGCCAAAATATGAATAGAACCAGCAGAATTCCATATGTTTGGCACAGGCCAAGGTTGTGCACTGGTACTCACCAACCTGTAACGGCTTCTTTGGGCAGAATCCGATCGCGCTCTTCCTGGAGTTCACTGCACCCGGCTGAAGCGGTTCTACCCTCTGCCCCTCGGTTTTTGGTTAATCCACGGAATCTGAATATACCGATATGCACCTCTTCCAAGGGGCAAGCCCAGAAAAGATGATGCCTGCAGGAGGTCTGGCGGGGAGAATAGGTTCCCAATCTCCTAGGTATAGCGCTTACATCGTACACCTAACCGTTGAAAATGCCACGGTCCATGATGTCGTATAAATTATCAAAAGGGGGTGGATGTCTCCTCTGCGTCCCGCCTCAAGTAGTCAACCTTCTCTACCGCATGAGAAGAAGCCACCTAGATATTTTAATCCAGAGGTCATTCCAATGTTCTCGCGATCATGACGCTGCATGCCAAGTGAATCAATCCCATGAATGAGTGTTCATATCGCTCGTAACGTGGAACAATCTTCTTAAACGCTTCAATCCAGCTGAAAAACCGCTCTATTGCACTGCGCTTTTTATAGAGTTCTGGATCAAACCAGACAGGTCTCCCGCGTTTCGGCTGTTTCCGGGATCTCCGATTGACCGGGATATTGCTCTTGATTCCTCGTTTCCGGTTATACTGGCGAATTTCTCGGGCATCATAGGCTGCATCTGCGGAGATAATGATTGGACGATCCAGCACCTCGGGAATCTCAAATGCTTCGAGGGTTGGCTCGTAGAGCCGTGAATCATGGACATTTTCCGGGGAAACTGTGCAGGCAAGGGGAAGACCGTTCCGATCGACCAGAGCACTCAGTTTGTTTCCGTTTACCTTGTTATAGCCATCATAGCCGGTCGATCCCCTTTTTTCGCCGAGATATCCTTGGTATCCGTCGCACAATGAGAGAGATCGATTTTTTTGATCTCGTACCCGGATCGGAGCAGGTCGAGGAAGATCGCCTGGTACACTCCTTTCTCGCAGAGTTCGAGGTGGTACCGGTGAACCGTCGATTTAGTACCATATTTCGCTGGTACATCGAGCCAGGTGCATCCGGTAGTGAGAACGTACAGGATACCGTTGATCAGCCTGCGCGGGTCACATCGGGGTCGGCCAATGTGCGGCTTCGTTGGCGGGAGGTATTTCTGAACAATCTCCCAAAGATCATCGTCAATTTCCCGGAATACCATGATCACCGATTTTATTTGATGAGCCTTATAATTTTAGGATCACCTCCTAGTGGACTATTTCATCTTAATTTGCGGGTATAGTCTCTTGAGTTTCACCCTTGCCTCCGCCGTCGTAAACTGCCACTCCACCTCTTTTTGTCTGACATTCCTGTTCGTTTCCCAGTGTTTTGTCTCTACTCGAAGGGTTTCCAGGTCCCCGATTCTGCGGTTCAGGCATTGTCGCGTGAATGCACTGAGTTCGATCTCGGCAATATTGAGCCAGCTTCCGTGTTTTGGTGTC
>JAQVBQ010000001.1 GCA_028690215.1 Bacteroidales bacterium
GCCGGAGCGGGAGTTAGGAGCAATTGAAGCCATAAAGCCGAAAAAGACCTTGATTTTTTAGCCGTTTCGCAGCGTGTTTTCAGGAAAAAGTGCGAGGACCGTTCAACGACCGAAGGGAGGCGTTCCGCAGCACCCTGAAAACACGCAAGAAACGGCGTTAAGAAAAATCAGCGTCTTTGAGGTTTATGACTTCAATGCGACTGAGGATGGACAGCCCTGAGACGATATATCTCCAATATATAAAGCGGCCACAGAGAACAAATAAACACTCGTAACGAAACTTATAGTGCTCGTTTTGTTTCAATTCACTCGCCGTAGACTGTCACATCGAAACAAATTCAGAAAAATAATTTTCGTTTTTGTATATCGTAAAATAATTTTAGATAAATTTGTTCTAACACACCCGCAAAACAAATAACATGTCAGATCAATTTGTACTTACACTGGACGAGGGAACTACAAGCGCACGCACAATCCTATTCAACAAAAAAGGAGAAATTGTCGCATCAAGCCAAAAAGAGTTCAGACAAATCTATCCGAAACCAGGATGGGTAGAACACGATCCGGAAGAGATCTGGAAATCACAGTCAGGATCAGCACACAAAGTTATTGAAGAGGCAAGCCGTTTCAATGCGAAAGTCGCATGCATAGGCATAACAAACCAACGCGAAACCACAGTCGTATGGGACAGAGAGACCGGAGAGCCAGTCTATAATGCAATAGTCTGGCAAGACAGAAGAACATCGGAGTATTGCGACGGATTGAAGGGCGAAAAGTGGGCCGAAATCATAAAGTACAGAACAGGACTGATACTCGATTCATATTTTTCGGCAACCAAACTCAGATGGATACTGAACAACGTTGAAGGCGCCATGGAGAAGGCAAAGGCAGGAAAACTCGCTTTCGGAACCATTGACACCTGGCTGATATGGAAACTTACAAACGGCAAGGTACATGTCACAGACGTGAGCAACGCGAGCCGTACAATGATGTACAATATTCGCACCCTTTCATGGGACAAGGAACTTCTGGAACTGTTCGGAATCCCGGAGAGTATTCTTCCCGAGGTAAAATCCTCTTCGGAAGTTTACGGTTACACCACAAAGGATCTTTTCGGAGTGGAAATACCGATTTCCGGCATTGCAGGCGACCAGCAGGCAGCAACATTCGGGCAGATGTGCTTTGAAAAAGGAGCTGTCAAGAACACATACGGAACCGGTTGTTTCATGCTTTGCAACACAGGCAGCGAGATTGTCAGCTCCGGAAACAATATGGTGACCACTATCGGATGGCAGATTAACGGCCAAACGGTATATGCACTTGAGGGCAGTATCTTCACCGGCGGCTCAATAGTACAATGGTTGCGAGATGAACTCGGCATCATCAAATCCTCTTCCGAGGTAGAGGCTCTGGCGGCAAAGGTTTCAGACAATGGCGGCGTTTATCTTGTTCCGGCTCTTACAGGCCTCGGCGCTCCGCATTGGGATCAGTATGCCAGGGGAATGATTATCGGCCTCACAAGGGGTTCCAATGCATCTAATATAGCCCGTGCGGCATTGGAGGGAATAGCTTTTCAGACTTATGACGTTCTTGAGGCAATGCAAGAGGATCTCGGTTCTCCTATAAAAGAGCTTAGAGTTGACGGCGGAGCTGCGGTGAATAATCTGCTGATGCAGTTCCAGGCAGACATTCTCGGAATACCTGTTTATCGTCCGGTGATTTTCGAGACTACTGCATTGGGAGCGGCCTATCTGGCAGGTCTTGCAACAGGTTTCTGGAAAGATCTGGAAGAGATTAAGGGGCAGAAGGCAATAGAGAGGACTTTTGTGAAGCAGATGGAGGACAATAAGAGCAAAGAGCTTATAAAAGGATGGCGTAAGGCTCTTTCGAGGGCAAAGAGCTGGGTTGAACCTGAAAAATAAAATACAAAATATATGGGAGAATTTTTAGCTGAACTAATAGGCACAATGGTGCTTATCCTTCTTGGCAACGGAGTTGTTGCCAACGTAGTTCTTAAAGGGACAAAGGGAAATAACGGCGGATGGATAGTTATTACCATGGGATGGGGAATGGCCGTCTTTACCGGAGTCATTATCGCCGGCCCGATATCGGGAGCCCACCTGAATCCTGCTGTTACAATCGGCCTTGCTCTTGCCGGACAGTTTGCCTGGTCAAAAGTTGCAATGTTCATAGTCGCCCAGCTTATCGGTGCATTTTTGGGTGCATTTCTTGTTTGGGCTTTCTACAGACACCACTTTGCAGCCACAGAGGACAAGGACGCCATTATCAGTTGTTTTTGCACAAAACCAGCTATCAGAAAAATTCCAAATAATTTCCTTTCGGAGTTGATTGGAACTTTTGTACTGGTATTTGTAATATTTTACGTACAGGGTGCCTGCCTTACATGCGACACAATGCCTGATGTCAAGATCGGGCTCGG
This sequence comes from Bacteroidales bacterium, assembly GCA_028690215.1. Classification (GTDB taxonomy): domain Bacteria; phylum Bacteroidota; class Bacteroidia; order Bacteroidales; family UBA932; genus Bact-08. The sequence continues at coordinate 2,441 of JAQVBQ010000001.1, forward strand.
CAGCGTCGGGGCGTTGCCTGTGGCCCTGGTAATTGTCGCTATCGGACTCTCTCTCGGGGGAACTACCGGATATGCAATCAATCCTGCACGTGACTTCGCTCCAAGACTAATGCACTCAATACTCCCGATAAAAGCCAAGGGGGAGAGTGAGTGGAGCTATTCTTTTGTTCCGGTTGTGGCACCGCTTGTTGGAGCCGCTATTGCTGCCGGACTCTATCTCCTAATAAGTTAGGAAGGTGACGGACCTGATAACCCTGATTAATTTTAGGTTAGTAATTATGGGTTGTTATGGAGCTCCCGCAAGGGAGCAAAACGAAAGGACGACTATTATAAGTCGCCCTTTTTATTTTCATTATTTGACTATAACAGCATAATCATCGGGTACTGTGTTTTTTCTTAACGCCATTTCTTGCCGGTTTTCAGGGTGCTCCGGAACGCCTCCCTTCGGTCGTTGAACGGTCCTCGCACTATTTCCTGAAAACCGACTGCGAAAAAGGCTAAAAAAACAACGTACCCTTCTGATTAGCTGTTAAGCTCAAATACCTCTAATAAAGTCTGTCTTGTTATTTATCAACGCACATCCTTAACGATTGCGCACCTTTCAACACCGTACCAGGAGCCGAGGAAGAGTTTGCCGCCGATCTTGTCATGCACCAGAAAGCCTGCAGGAAGTTTTCCGTCGGGAGCATAGTGAACAAAGTAGTATCTGGTGCTGCTGTATTTCAGTTTACCGTTCCTGGCAATAAACGCAGTCTGGCCATAATCAAGCTTGTTGGCAAAAGCCCAATCGTCAATATTCCTGATTCTTTTAAGGTCCTCCCAGTCTGCTATCACACACTTACCGCGGAACTCTCTTCTGATCTGCTCATCCAGATCCATCCGGTCGCTATATCTGTTAAGAGTCACATTCAGACCACCCATATCTCCCGGACGATTTCTGTCATCGTCTCTATAACTATTTCCCTTGCTTGCAAGTATGTGGCAGTAATCCCCGTACCATGACCCGAGGAATAATTTCCCGGCAATTTTGTCATGCACCAGGAAACCTGAAGGAACACGTCCGTTTGGTGAAAAGAGGAAGAAATATACCCTGCTGCCGCTCTGAATGAAACGTCCGTTGTTTTTTACATAATATTTGCGACCCGGGATGAGCTTGGTTGAATAAATCCAACTGTCAATATCTCTGATTTGCTTTATATCATTCCATTCAGCCAATCTGAAATCGGGACCGAACTCATATGTAACCGCCTCGTCGATATTGATATCTTTCTCTATATAGGCTCCGATCGATGCCCTGAACTCTTGTCTCATATTCCTGTCATCATGCCTTTCTTGCTGCGGGTTGTTGCGGTACATTCCGCGTTCCTGAGCAATAGTGACAGTACTTGTGCCTGAAATGGTCAAAAATGCGACGAGGGAGATTACCGCCCCCTTAAAAAATAGATTAGTCTTTAATTTCATTACTGATTTTAGATTGGTTATTATTCTCATGCAAAATTAACAAAATCGGCCTTATTTAATGTAGTCAGGTGACACCGGGTCTCCATCAAAGAACTCACCTTTCTTGCCCAAAGAGATTGCCCAACGGTCAATCCATGATATCCCCCACTTCCCATAGCTTGTCACTTTGCTGTTGTATGCCTCATCCCGTAATGCCGTATCCATGTCCACGAATTCACATCCATTCCGCTTGTACATCGAGGCAAGGGAATCAAGGTAAACAGCGTTCAACAGACTCGAGTGGATAAGGAGTATCTGAGGAATCTTCCGTCCGAACAAGGCTATCGATTGTCTCTCGTAATAATGCAATTTCTTTTCCATGTACTCGATGTAATCGCGCCCTATCCTATTCATCAGAAGAGTATCCTTGACAACACTTGCCTTATTGTATGCGAGGGCAAAGAGGTAGTCTTCATTATCTATTGTGACGGGAGCCACTTTATATCCATGCTCTTTAAGAAAAAGATCTAAAGAGTCAGCCTTGGCTTTTGTTTCCCCTACATGAAGGAATGGATGCCGGAAATACTTAATGCTTTTACCTGACTCAGACAATATCTCCTTAAGAATCTTCTCCCCTCTTAAAATATCAGAAGTGTACTCCTTGCAGGAAGTCGTATTATAATCCGGATGGGAATATGTGTGATTTCCCAGTTCCAGTCCACTCTTTATCCATTTTTTGAGCAACTCCTTCTGATATCTGCCCCCATCTGCCTCTTTGCGCATTTTCCCTTCATTTACAAATCCAATGGCCGGGATTTCATTTTTTACCAAAGAGTTCATAATAGAGTTGAAAATCTGTTTTTGATAATTGGAGTCTTTAATTCCATAAGAGACGACAGGCATGTCGTCTATGGAAAAACAGATTTGTGCTTTTTGTCCTGATGCTACCGTTGATATCAGCAGCAATAGTATGATTACCAGTTTTTTCATTAAGACTAATAACTATAATTAATAATGTGTAAGATACACTTTTAACTTTTAACTCTTAACTTTTAACTCTTAACTTTTAACTCTCAACTTTTAACTCCTCACTCTTCACTCTCAACTCTCAACTCATAATCTCATCACCCTCCCCGCTCCTATCTCTCGGACAAAATAGCTGTCGTGCGACACCACAAGCAGTGTTCCTTTGTAGTTTCTGACTGTATCTGTAAGTATGCGCAAGCTTGAGATGTCCAGATTGTTGGTTGGCTCGTCAAGAATAAGAATATCAGGTATCTGGTTTGAAATCATAAGACAACACAAATAGAGACGCATCCTCTCTCCCCCACTCAATACACGGCAGTTTTTGTCCCACACATCTTTGGGAAACAATGCCCTGTTGAGCCTTATCTTTACCTCATGCTCCGGCAAGTTGGAAACATTATAGCGATTAGCAAGTCCAAGTACAGTCATGTCTACATTTACCTCTCTGTACTCCTGGTCAAGATAGAGATATGAGAAAGAGGCACGCTCTATCTCGCCGGAGGCAGGTTCGAGCTTTCCTGTAATAAGGTTGATCAATGTTGTCTTTCCTGATCCGTTGTCACCCAGGATATGAATCCTCTCTCCACTGAAAATCTCGAAATCGAGAGGGTTATTCCAGAACGGGACTCCTTTGCTGAACTCATAATTAAGACCTCGGGCGGAGATGAGTCGCTTGCCCTTATGCAGCCCTGCATCTTCAACATCAAGTTTCATCTCTACCCTTCCTATCTTTTGCGACCTGAGGTCGGTCAACTTTTCCCGGCTCTGCTGAACAATCTTTTCGTGTTTCTCCTTAAGTTTTGCATCTGTATTCTCTCCCCTGTTCGATACCGTTTTCCTCAGAATGCGGATAATCTGAGACTTGTTGCGTTCTCCGCGCCCAACCCTTTTTTCCTGCCGCTGCTTCACCTCCTGAGCCATCTTCCTTACCTCACGCAATCTCTTCTCCTCATTGTGAATCTTCTCCTGCAATGAGTTCTCCTCCAGACTCCTCGCCTCACTGTAAAAATAGAAATCTCCCCCATATATCCTGAGCCCTTTCGGGGTCAGCTCCATTGTCGTCTTTATACGTTCCAGAAGGCTCACATCATGGCTGACAATTATGATGGATGCCTTTACGCTGTCTATATAATCATAAAGAATCTCTCTCGCGGTATAGTCAAGATGGTTTGTAGGTTCATCCATCAATATTACCTTCGGATTGTGTATATCCAGCCCGGCAAGGAATACCTTGGTCTTCTCCCCTCCACTGAGATTGTCGAAATCATCGGTCAGCCGGATATTTGACAACCCCCATTTTGCAAAGGCTTTTTCGCAGCGTGACTCAATATCCCAGTCATCGGAAAGGGTGTCATAATCGGATTGTGAGGTGCTTCCACCGGTTATTGCATGAAGAGCTTGCAGTTTTTCAGCAACTTTCAGAAACTGCGCGACATATTTCCCCGTTGGGACCACATTCTGTGGAATGTAATAGGGCTCTGAAGAGAACTGTATGCTTCCATCAGATTGCCTCAACTCTCCGGCAATGACTCTCAGGAGTGTGGATTTTCCTGTCCCGTTGTCTCCGATAATGGAGACAGTGCTGTTATCAGCCACAGAAAAGCTGATGTGTTCAAATATAGTGTTTTGATTTTGGTAGTGATACGAAATATCACTGACAATTATACTCATGACAATTAATTAAAAGGCCTTTAAAAAGGCAGTTAAACCTAATCTCTTATTCTTTACTTTAAGGTTTAATGAAACCTTTAATTAACCGTTAACTCTCATTGGTATAATTTTAATATTTACGCAAATATATAAAATTTTTCCAACGGAGAAGTTCTGTTGTTCTTACTTGTTTTTTGTATATTTATATATTTAAAAATTAGAAATTATGCTGGATTCAGAAAAAAGAATGTATGTGGCGCATGGTAAGGCACCTATATACATAAACCCGAAGATGGTCAACAGACATGGTCTTATAGCCGGTGCCACAGGAACAGGAAAGACAGTCAGCCTTCAGGTATTGGCAGAAACTTTCAGTGAAGCCGGTATACCATGTTTCATGGCCGACATGAAGGGGGACCTCTCAGGTATAAGTCAGCCGGGTACGAGCAACAAATTTATAGAGGCACGGATAGCCGAATTTGGCCTTAAGACTCCAGTATTTCAAAGTTGTCCTGTAAGGTTCTTCGATGTATTCGGACAACAGGGGCATCCAATGAGGACTACCATATCTGAAATGGGTCCTCTCCTGCTTGCAAGGCTTATGGAGTTGAATGAGACCCAAGCAGGTGTGTTGAATATTGTATTCAGGATAGCTGATGAAAAACAGATGTTGCTTATAGATATAAAAGATCTCAGGGCAATGCTCGATTGGGTATCCAAAAATGCCAAGGAGTTCACCTCTCTATATGGAAATATATCCTCATCGAGTATCGGAGCAATACAGCGTGCATTATTAAGCATGGAGAGCCAGGGAGCAGACAAGTTTTTTGGGGAACCTGCATTCAACATCTTTGATCTCATCCAGAATGAAAATGGGAAAGGGGTCCTGAATATACTTGCAGCCGACAAGCTGATGATGGCACCGAAGCTATACTCTACATTCCTGTTATGGCTGCTTTCAGAGCTTTACGACCAGCTTCCTGAAGCCGGAGACCTGCCTCTTCCAAAGCTAGTATTCTTCTTTGATGAGGCACATATGCTTTTTGAGGATGCCCCGAAGGCCCTTACTGACAAGATAGAACTGATTGTAAGGTTGATACGTTCAAAAGGTGTTGGTGTATACTTTATAACTCAATCACCGTCTGATATCCCGAATGATATACTGGGACAACTCGGTAACAGAGTACAACACGCCCTCAGAGCATTCACCCCTCAGGACCAAAAGGTGGTCAGGGCTGCTGCTGAGACATTCAGGGCAAATCCGGCTTTCAAGACAGAGGATGCCATTCTTGAGTTGGGAACAGGAGAGGCATTGGTCTCATTCCTGGATGAAAAGGGCTCGCCATCTGTAGTTGAACGGGCGAAAATGCTTTTCCCGCTGAGCAGCATCGGTGCAATCACGCCGGAACAGAGATCTGCGTTTATCAAAGGGTCCCGATTGTATGGAATATATGAAAGAAGCTTCGACAGAGAGTCTGCTTATGAAATTATTACCGACCAGCAACTTGTTGAAAAAAGGAGGGCAGAACAGGAACGGATTGATAAGGAGCGGGAGGCAGAAGAGATACGCATTGAAAAAGAGCGAATGGCGGAGGAGAGAAGAGTGGGAAGAGGTCGCTCTACAAGCAGGTCTCCTCTTGACAGGGCTATTGGTTCTGCAGCAACAAGCATTGGAAGAAGTGTCGGTACACAGATTGTCCGAGGGATCCTCGGAGCTATTTTTAAAAAATAATATCCGGCCTTTGTAATATAATCCTGCATTTTACGACTAATATCAGAAAAAGAAAAAGCACGATGGATATTGACAGGCAAAAGGAGTTCGTTGAGTTAGTCGAGAGCAATAAGGGGATAATTTATAAGGTCAGCCTTTTATATTCCGATGACTCGGAGAGCCATAATGACCTCTTTCAGGAGGTGATTGTTAATCTATGGAGGGCTTATCCTCGCTTCCGGGGCGAGTGTAAGGTCCAGACATGGATTTACAGGATAGCTCTCAACACCTGTGTAAGTTTTCTGAGAAAGAGTAAATCAAAACCATCCATGCTTCCTATCTCGCCAAACATTGAAGTGTTTGCAGAAGAGTCTGACTTTGCGAGGGTAAAGGAGCTATACAGGATGATTGACTCTCTCAACAAAATCGACAAGGCACTGGTACTCCTCTATCTGGAAGATAAATCCCACGAGGAGATTTCGCAGATTGTGGGTATATCAAGATCCAATGTTGCCGTCAGGCTTTTCCGCATCAAAGAGCGGCTGAAGAGTATGTCTAACAATTAAAATGCACAAAAATGGAACTTGATGAAATAAAGAGCAACTGGCAGGAAATTTCCGAAAAACTGGAAAAGTCGGAGGCACTGAATAAAAAGCTGATTGTAAACCTGGCAAAGAAGAGTGTGAGGTCGACTAAAGATAAACTGGAGAGGTTTGAATATTTTTTTCTCAGTCTCTCCCTTATCTGCGCGATTATTAACATTATGCTAATAGTAGTAAGCGATGGTACTTTTATTAAATATGGTACCCTATATGTAGTCCTCGCTGTTTTCGTGCTTGATGCGGCCTGGCAGGTATATAAGATATGTCTTTTAAACAGGATTGACTATGAGCGGTGTAATATGGTTGAGCTTATTGAACGGACAACACGTTTCAGGTTTCTTACTCAAGCCCGTTTGGTTGTGGGAATGCTCCTTCTTGTACCGATTATGGCTTTAATTGCATACTTGCAAAAGGATATGCTTAACAGCGAAATGTTGACCGGAGCTCTGTTCGGGGGATTGGTAGGTGCTTTTATGGGTCTGTGGGCTACAGCAAAGCACTGGAAGAATATTAACAACTTGCTTGCGGATCTTAAAGAGTTAAAAGAGTATGAAAGAGTTTAAGAAACACGACTCCCTCGGGAAAGCCGACAAGGTTATGTCAGTTATATTCTTGTCCGGCACTCTGCTTTTCGGCTTGTCGGCATTAGTGAGGATCTTTTTTATAGAAGATCACAACTTCCCGCTGATTATGATTATTCTGCAAATTGTATCCACATTTTTCCTGCTCATCTCTGCAGGTTGGTGTCTGGGAAGGTGGGTGAATCCGTACGGGATTCTTATGAAGAAATAATTAGTGGCACAGATTTTTGCATTTACTTCATTATAAACACATTGCTAAAAACCACCGATGCAAAATCCCCCAGCTTAAAGACACATGTATCTGCAAATCAAATAAATGCAAAAATCTGTGCCACTGAAACCAAATCCTCAGGAGAAAGATAAAGCTGCAGCCCGCGCTTGCCTGCGCTTACATAAATCTTGTCGAAATTTTTGCATGAGTGGTGAATGTATGTGGGAAAGTGCTTCTTCATTCCAATCGGAGAACAGGCTCCTCTGATATAACCGGTTACAGAGAGGAGATCCTTCATCGGAATCAGGTCACAATTCTTATTGCCCGATACCTTTGCGGCAAGTTTGAGGTCCAGTTCATCAGCTCCCGGAATCACACAAACGAAATAACCGCTCTTGTCGCCTTTGAGGACAAGTGTCTTGAAAACCTTCTCCACCGGCTCTCCGAGCTGCTCTGCAACGTGAACGGCGCTAAGATCCTCCTCATCCACCTCGTAGGGGATCAATTCATATTCAATAGCTGCCTTGTCAAGGAGTCTGGCAGCATTTGTCTTCTCAATTTTCATGTTTTTTTACCATGGCCACAGCCCTTGCAGGAGATCCGTCACTATCCTTGATTTTGAGAGGAAGACAAACTAATGTGAAATTTTTACCCATCAATTTATCAAGGTTGCAAAGGTTTTCAATTATGATCATATCGCTGCCGAGAAGCAGCTTGTGATTGACCAGATCCTGAGCAGAGACCGGGTCTGCAGAGATTGAGTCGTACCCGACACCTTTCAGGTTACGTTGAGTCAGCCAGATTGCGGCCTCGTGAGTCAATACCGGGAAATCCCTGTAGTAATCCTCACTCCCCCATTTTGAATCCCATCCTGAATAAAATAGAAGAAAATCAACCTGAGTCATCTCCTCCTCATACCGTGAAACAAAAGTCTCATCAATAATGCCCCCGGGACAGACACTTACATCTATCACCATAGCTTCACCAACGAACTTGTCTGCCCCAAACTTGTCAAGAGATTTCTTACCTGCAAGTATATGACAAGGAGCATCAATATGGGTTCCTGTGTGAGAATAGAAGGTTATGAGCTTCTCTGCGAATCCCTCCCACTCAACACTTGTGGCCTGTAATATAGTTGGCTGCCCGGTGCCCGGATAAACCGGCATCTCAGACGAAATGGTCTGAGTAAGGTCAATAATCTTCATTCTTCTCTATTTACCTATTGAGGCCTGATCAGGATAAATCTCAAATATTTTGCTGAAACCGGAAATGTCAAAAATCTCCTTGATTGAGTTCTGCATACCAAAGAGTTTGAACTTGCCTCCTGAGGCCATCATCTTTTTCTGGATAACCAAAAAGACCCTAAGCCCCGAGCTGCTGATGTAGTTCATTTCAGAGCAATCCATAAGGATTGTCTTAATTTCATCTGTAATAGCGTTATTGACCGAGCTCTCAAACTCCCCGTAATTTGTGGTATCCACCCTTCCCTCGATCTTTAACAGTACTTCACTACCGTTTTTCTCTGCTGTAAGTTTCATGTCAGTAAATATTTTATACAAATATATTTATAAATTCAATCAATCACCCAGTAACTTCAAAGATAACATAATCTGATCCTTTCCGCCAAATCCCTTTTCAAATCTCCGAGCGTAACCGACAGACCATGTTGTTTTAAGATACGAGAAAGCAACCACCTGAATATCAAGCTGTGCACCAAGGTTAAAAAGGTGCCTTATCTTATCACTCTTGTCAAAATCTGTCATAAGATGTGTTGTAAAAAGAGCGGTTTTTATGAATGTCGGATACAACCATGTCGTTCCAACATTATTCAGGCGAATGGGACGAAGGTTCAACTCACCCATAGTCTTTACATAGTTGTATGCCGGAACCTCATCGATCTCAGCACCCGGAAAGGCCAGCACATTGCGGTACTGTTCTGATGGCTGCCAATCCACATAGTTGTTCCGGAATCCTCCGAAGTAAAAATGTGAAAGGCCTGAAGACCTCTTCCCGAACGAGAGCCCTATGCTGTTGCGGATCCAGAAACTGGAGTTACGGATAAAAGGTATAAGGAATCCCGCATCCTGACTGGAAACCACTGACGGATAAAACTTTTTCTGTGCGAGATATTGTGTAGAACTTATCTCCCAACTGTAACCCTTCTCTTCCATAACACCTCCGAGACTCTTTCTGAACTTTGAAATTCCATAGGAGATAGTTGCAGCCTGCATGCTGCGTATTGGCGTACCTACGTTCTGATATTGTGGCAAAACCTCCAGATCTCCGTAGGTGTGTACTCCGAAGCTGTACCAACTCTTCTTTGGAGATTTCAGAGAGTTATCCTTTTTGTAATCCAGACCTATCGAGTAGCCTGCACGGCTTCTCCTTGTGGGTCCGAAAATGTCGTAGAAGTGGGTTTTGTTGTAATTGGCAGTAAGTTGCCAGTTCCAGTACTTCCACTCCAGCATCGCATGTATCTTTTGTTTCGTCTCATAGTTGCTCCATGGAGAAACAGCTATAAATATATTCAGGTTGCTTAGTCCTATCGGATCTCTCCAGTCCATGCGGTAACCTGCTGCAATAGTCTTCTTGTACCCGCCCAGATCAGGATAGGCAGACGAGAATCTCATCTCCTTCAACGGAGAATAGCTTGACTCCACAGCGTTGATTGTGTCGCCGTCAATCCGGGAAGCCGGAGGTAATGACCACTTCTCAACCATTGGACACTTTTCGTGAATCCTGTTTCCCAAAAAGGAGATTGCATTTGCATCCTCGATTACCTTTGCCGGAATAGTCCCCGGAATCATACCGTCCCTGTGAAACTTGAGTACAATCAGAGAGTCCCTGCTGATCTGTACGGGCATGAACATTCCTGTTTCAGTGTTTGACAAAAGCTCGAATCTCTTGTCTGACAGATTGATGCGCCAGACATTTGAAACGCCGGTATAATATGATGTCCCGACAACAGAGCTGTCGTTATCCGCAAACTTGAACTGGCTCAGCGTGTTATCACTCATTGAGTAGAGAGTTTCCATGTTCTGTTTCCCCTTTTCGAGCTCTTTAATGTCTATCATTACCAGAGACTGCTCTCCCTTCACTCCCGAGAGCGATGCAATCAGCTTCTCCCCGCTTCCGGAAATGTCAAGGTCGAAAAAAACTTTGCCAAAAGGTGCTGTGTACATTGGAATCACCTTGTCGTAAGGTTCGGGAATCATGACAAGAATTGAGTATCCGTTATCATGTTGTACACCCCAGATGCTGTTGTCAGCCCCGTTGAACACGAGCTCGCCGGTTCTTGTCATCTCTTTCAGAATCCTCTTTTTCCCGGTTTTGATATCTATCTCAACAAGACTCCGGTACTTTGCATTGTTCTCTGTTATAAAAAGCTTCTCCCTCTTCTGGTCGTAAGCAAGATGCGTTGTGTAATACAACTCGGGAGAGTCCAGAACGGCAAGTTTCCTGATTTTTCCGGAATAACGGTCAATCTCTACTACCTGAGATATGGCTCCGGGATGGTTCACAGCAGCATATATCTTGCCTGTCGTGCCGTTGTATGCAAACCTTGAGACACTGCCGAGAGGCTTTGCTGTAACAGGATTAAATTCTGTCAAAGGGTACTCTTTTATTGTAGCTATATTCTCCTTCTGGAACTCATTCTCCCAACTCTTCCAATCATTCCAGACACCTCTTACCGATTTTCCGTAGACCTTTCTGAACTGACCGGCATAGAATGATTTGCTGTCATCACTCCTGTTGTAAAACTGCAATAACTTGTCAATTCCGTATTTATCGGCAAGATATGACACAAACCGGGTCCCGTAGAGGTAAGAGTTTGCCCCGACCTGAAAATCTATGGTTGTACCCTCTGTCTCAAGCCCTACCAGAGAGTAGAGAGGCTTCTCCTCATTGATTATGCTGCGGAAATACATCTCGTCATAGTTGCCCATAGCTCTACCGAGTCCACCGGACATCCATGTCTCCATAAAGCAGGCAATCCCCTCGTGATACCATCGGGGAGAGTACCATCTCGGCGCTGTCAGGTAGCTCCATACAGCAGAGAGAGGCATCTCCTCGTCTCTTCTGATCTTCCCCATCATAAGCCGTCTGAACATAAGGTCTCGTTTGTTTGGCTTATCTGCCATGACGACATGGGTGAGTTCGTGGTTGAAGAGCCATTGAAACCTCTCACTCGATGGGATGATACTAAATGCAAAGCTGTATGGTTCAATTCCCAACTGAACCTGGTTGAATGGCATAATCAGAGCACCACCATGCCCCATATCCTGAAAATCATTCAGAATGACATAGGTGGTAGTGTCTCTGTAACCCCACAAATCGGAATGAAACCTCATTGCATTGCGAAACGTCTGGGATACATGGGGGACAAGATTTGTGTACCTCTTCCCGAAATATATCAGGTCCAGGTTGTCAACCTTATGTTGTTGAATCATCTGAGCCTTAATACTTCCTGAGCAGATAAGCAAAGCAACAGGTAACAATACCTTTAGAATCGTCTTGTTCAAAACAGAGGAAATTCAAAATTAAATCCTATTCATTCCCAAGCTCTCCATATCGTTGACGAGTCCTAAGGTTTCGCTGTCAAAAGCTATGAGACCAAGCTTTTCGACATCATAAATCCCTAGATGCTCAATATCCATCATTCCCAAAGAGGATGCGTCCAAATATATAATGTTCAGTTTCTCAAAACTATCAAACCCTAATTTTTCCTGATCTGTAAAACCTGCTCCAAGACGCTCAGAATCTTCTATCTCTATACCTTTTAGAGACTCCATGTCCTTAGTGATGCTCTCCTCTATGTTTATCCCGCCGGCTGCAGGCATAACGCTTCCGAACATAACCTTTTTGTCAAAGTATTTCATAAGAACCTTGTCCTGGAAAACAAGGGCATTGCCAACCTGATTTCTCACCAATAGGTCGTGGGCTAGCTTTATCTGCTTGTCGGCAGATTTCTCTTTTGTAATATATTGCTCAAGACCTGAAATAAGATTCAACACAGCATTGTTGCCATAATTCATCTGTGCAATAGTCTCTTTTGCCCTGGTAACAGAGTGCCTGAGAAGTACCGGATTGATCCCCTTTGCATTGCTGCACGCAACAACGGTTAAAAGAAAGTTTGGTTTTGATGTTTCCAGAAATGTCCTGAACTTCTCCACGCTTGATAGCAATTCAGGATTTTTAGCCTTGAAGTTTTTCTCTTTTTCGATCTCTGCTGCTGCCTGATTTAAGACCGCCGAAAGCTGGACAGCCTTCACATACTGCAACTGCATATATTTCATTATATTGCTTGCCATAAGCGTATCAGTAACAATCTGATCCCTGAGGCGGATATCCTCCTCCGAGGCTTTTGCATTCCGGTAATTATTCACTTTTCCTACCGTTCCTGAAAGTTCATCACTGTCTATCTTAGGGTAATTAACAGATATCCCGATCAGAAAACCGGCCACTAAAGCCAGTAAAATTGCAGATGCAACAAAAATGTTACTTTTAGTTTTCATAGATGTTTATTTTAATAAGTTAAGTTTCCATAAATCCCGGTAATTCATACTCAGCAAAGGCATGAGAGTTATCTCACCCACCTTCCCTATTCTCTTTTTGAGAGCCTTTAGTTCTGCCAGCTTTATATCAATATCATCCTCAACAACCACGGGAAAATCATTCTCGCGGAGCATCAGGTTTCTTTTTGCCTTTATAGAGAGTTCCAGATAAAGCTGTATATAACAATATAAATCCAGTATACTCTCCGGAGGAAAGCTTGTTTTAAGGGAGTCAAGATATTTACCGGCCTTGGTTGAGAGCATCTCTCCCCTGTTCATCATGTTTAGCAGGGCTACCTCACTGCTGAACTCCACCTCAAGCCAATTATGCAACTTCTGTTCTGAATATCTGAAGATAAGAATGAACAGTGCTGCAAGCAATACGACTATTCCCAATGTCTGCAAAACAGGGTTTATGTAGAAAAGATTGAATGTGTAATGAATTATAGAAACAGCAATAAAAGCTAAGATCAGAAAGACGATTCCATTTTTGTCAAGATTCTTGCCAAAAACAACAATCATTGCCACTATTGCGGTACAGCCGCCATGCATGAATGCAGTGCCGAATCCCCTTATTATCCATGTCAGGATAGATGCTTCCGGCATGGCATGGAGGTAGAATAGATTTTCGGCTAGTGCAAATCCGGCTCCTGATGCAAACCCGTATATGGCGGCATCAATTATGAATCCCACTTTTCCTCTCCTGATAAGATATAATACAAATGACGCTTTCAGCAGCTCCTCTGCCATGGGTGCAAATATGGGATGTGAGACTTTTAGAAGGTATAAAAGAATGGCAATCAGAGCGCCCCACATCAGTGAAGCAAAAAGTACCCCTTTGAATACCAGCTTAAAGCTATCCAAAAGAAATAAGAAAAACAGGAAAACGAGTACAGGGAATATACTGAAAAGGATCTCCATATATCATTTTTACCCTATAAATATAAGGAGATTTTTTCAGAGAGAGAGTTTCTCCTTGAGGAATTTGTATCCGGTTGTACTTGCCTTGAGAGTGTTGCCATCCTTCAGGTATACGTTGTAGCTCTCTTTTCCGAATAGCTCGACCCTGGCAATAACCTCCGAGTTGACAATGCATGAGCGGTGAATCCTGACAAATGCAGGAGGAAGGTGTGACTCGAAGTACTTCATTGTCTGCTCCTTTATATACCTCCCCTTTGCTGTTACAAGTATGACATAATCACCATAAGCCTGGATGTAGTGAACCTCTTCCACATGTACAATGTGTATCTGAGTACCCTCCTTGACCGATATCCTTGAGACAAGATCCTCCTCGGGAGATGGTGCTACAGCCTCCTTAAGCTCCTGTTCAACCTCGGTCATCTGAGATTTTCCAACAATCTGGCCATACCACATCAGCAGAACAACCCAGCAGAATATACCATATATCACCATCAGCGGAACCTGTACGAGAAAGTGTTTCGGCTGCTCTATGCCACACAACAGAAGGGCCACAAATGCCCCGGTGAGGCTAACAAGCAGCACCAGAATTGCCATCACCACCTTACCCGGAATCGAGGAGATGTAGCTGTTGATGTACCAGTACATGTACCCGGAGGCGGCCTGGATAAGTCCGAAAGTCATGCCGGCCGCCGCCGCACTGCACAATGAGAGACCACCGTAATAGAAAATCAGGAACGAGAGCAGCAATGCGGATAAAAGCGCTATTGCCACTCCAGATTCTCTCCTGACCAATGTTTCTGTTAAAGGGTGTTGACTCATTCTTTTTCTTTAATATATCAGCTTTTGATCTCTATTCCGCCAAAGGTGTTGCTTCCCCTGATTATCAACTTGTGCTCGAAATCAATGTTCTCCCTTGAGGTGAAACGTTTGTCATCACTACCTCCGGCAACGTTGCTGGTCTTGATATCGACAAACCATGAAGATGGAACATATATCTCAATACCACCGAATGTGCTGTCAAGGTCTATATAGGTCTCCGGTGCGGCCAGAGATGTACGTCTGAGATCAAGCACTGTTCCGCCGAATGTGTTTGAAATCTTTGCACCCTTGAACACAGGATCCAGGACAATCTGGCGTACCGATCCGAATGTGTTGGAAGAGGTTACAAAACCATCATCGTTTCTGGAAACGCCCCCTCCATTGTTCTGCGATCTGTCTCTCCTGTATGTTCCGCAGCAGGTGCCACTCTTTCCTATGTTGAAAAGCAAGCCTACACCCACTATTACAAAGATAACAGGCCAATATGTGCCGAGCCAGTCATGAGGATATCCGATGACTCTAGGCAGAAGGAAAAATGCGCCGATGCCTACCAGAATAAATCCAGCAGTGTCGTTTCTCTTGATAAACTGGCTGATTCCAATTACTATAAGTAGCATCTGCCATGATATCAATATACGGAACAGGTTGTAATCCACCAGACCCATATTTCTGCCTATCAGCAGGACTCCGACGGCAATAAAGCATAAGGCGACAAGTAAGGGGTTCAGCCATCCCTGGTTAAATCTCCTTGGTTTTTCAATTACATGCATAATCGTGTTTGTTTTAAAGTTTGATGCAAAAGTATCCCCCGCTGCCGCCCGGAACAACACTTTTTCGTCATTTTACGGCAAAAAATCGTTGAATCGCCGGATTTCCCCGATAAAAATAGAAAATTATATGGTACTTTTAGCATTCAAAATCACATTTAAACACAATCAGGTCAGATGAAAAGAGCTATATTTACCATTGCAGCCATATTGTTATGCCTTACACTCAAGGCACAATACAACAAAGAGATTATAAGAGAGGTATTAATGCAGAGCGACACCACTTACTCCGGTCAGAATATTAACTTTCCTGCAGGAAATGCCGCAATCTCGATAACTAAAGTAATAATCCCCAAAGGTACCTCAACAGGTTGGCACAAACATGAAAACCATGTTTTTGCTTATGTAAAGCAGGGAACACTTACTCTTGAAGTTGAAAACGGATGCAACAGGGAGTTCAAACAAGATTCCACAATCGCCGAGGTTGTTAACCTGTCGCACAATGGTGTGAACCGAGGAGATGAAGATGTGGTTCTGATCGTATTCCAGACTTTGCCGGGTAAGAACCGGACGTTGCCGGGCAAGAAGTAGTCTCAGACGATTTTATCCACCCATTTTTTCTTGGAGTCTGTATAAGGAGGGTATTTAAGATCGAACTCTCCCTTGTTGGGCTTCTCGAAAACCGGTTTCTGGTGAGAAAAAGTCATAAATCCGAATTTTCCGTGGTAGTTTCCTGTTCCTGAATTCCCAACTCCTCCGAAAGGGAGTTTGTCGTTTGCAATGTGCATTATAGTGTCATTGATGCAACCACCGCCGAATGAGATTTTGTCTACAAAACTTCTCTTCTGCTTTTCATCATTTGAGAAAAGATATGCAGAGAGCGGTTTCTCGAAGGAGAGTATTTTATCAAGTATCTCTTCGAAATTTGTAAACCCGATAACCGGCAATAGTGGTCCGAAGATCTCTTCCTGCATCACGGGATCACCCCACCCTACATTATTCATAATAGTAGGTTGGATATAAAGTGTCTCTTGCTTGAATCCTCCACCGTATACGACCTTTGAACTCTCAATCATTTTAACTACCCGTTCAAAATTGCGACTGTTGATAATTTTCACATAGTTATCAGAGCCGTCCACATAATTGGAACTCTCAATCCTCTCCTTTATAAGCTCCAGCAACCTCTCCTGCACACACTCCTCCACCAGCAGATAGTCAGGAGCAATGCAGGTCTGCCCTGCGTTAAGGAATTTTCCCCAAACAATCCTTTTCGCAGCAATCTTGAGATCAGCACTCTTTGTGACAATAACGGGAGACTTTCCTCCAAGCTCCAGTGTAACAGGAGTCAGATTCTTCGCCGCTGCCTCATACACTATCTTGCCCACCTTGGTACTTCCGGTAAAAAATATCTTGTCATAGGAAAACTTCAGCAGCTCAGTGGTCTCCTCTACCCCACCCTGAACTACATAGAGAAACTCCGGCGGGAAGTTGTTATTGATTATCTCCGCCATGACCCTCATGGTGTTGGCCGGCAACTCACTTGGCTTGATAATACATGTGTTTCCTGCAGCCACAGCTGTTATCACCGGCAGCAGTGTAAGCTGATACGGATAATTCCACGCCCCGATTATCAATGTGCATCCCAAAGGCTCACAATAGATCCTGCTCTTCCCGGGAAAATTTATCATATTGGTCTTCACCCTCTCAGGTTTGCTCAATCTGGAGATGTTCTTCATGAAATAGTCTATCTCAGCATACATTATACTGAGTTCCGTCGTATATGTGTCAAATTTAGATTTAGCAAAATCCTCATATATAGCCTCATAGAGCTTATCCTCATTTGCCTTGAGCAACCCCTTCAGCTTCAGAAGCTGCCTCTTTCTGAATACAATCTCTTTAGTTTGCTGCGACCTGAAAAAGGCCTGCTGCGATTGAAATATTGACTGGAGATTCATTTTTTTCGGTTTTAATACACATTAAAATTAGTTAATTATTTTTAGTGGCACAGATTTTTCTATATACCAAAATATCAATAATATAAATAAGTGAATGTTCTATTTGAGCATGTATATCTTGCCGATTGTGAGGAAAATAGAAAAATCTGTGCCACTAAAATTTTCTCTATCTTTGTACCAAATAACCCAACAAGAAAATGAGTTCCACTATAGCAAAAATGCTGCTTTCTGCAGCTATCTTTATCCCGGCCACATTTATAAACAACAGCAATCTTCAGGCTCAGGGCAAACAGCTTGACAGTACGGTTTTTGAAACATGGAGGACATGTGAGTCTTTGACAATCGCGGAAGATGCCTCATGGAATATTGCAGCATATAAGAGCAAGAAAGAGGGGACGATCCTCGTAGTCAAGATTGACAAGCTCAGATTAAAAAAGGAGATAAAGGGGGGTAAGGATGTGGAGATGATTGACGGACAAAAGTCTGCCATATTTTTTGTAAAGGATACTCTCTATTGCATCAATGGTATTAACGGAAAAATAGATACTCTTGGCTTTACTAAAAGTGCAGTAGTAGACAAGAAATCACCTTTTATAACTTATATGAAGGGCAAGACCCTCTATCTTAAAAACTCCTCAGACGGCAGGATAGACTCAATTCAACAGGTTCAAAAGAGATTATTTGCAACACCGGAAATGTTGGTAGTCCTCTCAGGTCAGAATGGTACACGAACAATTACAGCTCTCAACCTGAAAGGTAAGAAGGGCATTGAGAAGAGCATCCTCTACACCGGAGATCTCTACATAGATGGAATATCATCAAGCAAAAACGGGAAAACTCTGGTTTTCTATTCCGACAAGGATTCGCTTTTCAAAGACCCAAGAATTTCGGCTATCGATATAAAGACCAAATCATTTACCACTTTCAACTTAGAGAAGAGCGTGTTCCCTCAGAACAGGATATTCAACATAAAGAAAGGTGTTGAATTCTCCTCTGACGAGAGTTATCTCAAATTTGAGATTGCATTGGTGACCGATTCAGTGGCAAAACCTAAGGGTAAAGTGGCAAAACCTGCCTATGAGTATGAATTGTGGAGATGGAACGACACACTTATTCCCCTCAAGCAAAAGAAAGGGCCTACTCAGTTTGAAAAAAGTCTGAAATCTGTCTACTACCCTCAGACAAATAAATTTATTGTGCTTTCAACAGGAAAGGGCGTTTTTCTGCAGGTTGAGGATGAATCACCATACGGGTTTGAATTTGATGAGACTCCACATAGAATGACTGCTGACTGGGAAGATCCAACTCCAAGAGATTATTGGTGCACAGATATTAAAACAGGAGAGAGAAAGATGCTTCTCCGAAAATTCAAGGGTGGTTTCGCAATTTCTCCGAGGACTCCTCATATGTTTATTTTTGAACCGGAAGCTGCGGCCTGGTTTATCCTGGATATCAAGAGCGGTGAGAAAGTATGCATATCAGACCTTTTACCATACCCTGTAATCAACGAGGAGTTTGATCAGCCGCAGCCTGCCGGAAACTACGGACAAGCGGGGCTTTCAAACGACAACCAGTACTTCATTGTCTATGATAAGTACGATGTCTGGGCACTTCCTACTTCAGGAATAGGAGAACCAATATCTGTTACAAACGGATACGGCAGGAAAAACAATATCCGGTTGAGAGTTCTTAAACTCGAGGAGAAGGGAGAAAAGAAGATAGGCATTAATCTTAAAGAGGATATCTTTCTTGAGTCAACCAACCTTGATAATATGCATAACGGATTTTACAAGGTAAGCATTGGAAAAGACCCTGTTATACTTCTCGAGGATGCATGTAAATTCACTTTCAACAGAAAGCTCGGCAAGAACAATTATATTGTAAAACGCGAGAGATTTGAGGAGGCTCCTGACTTCTGGCTTACAGACAAGAATTTCAGACTTCTCATGAGACTCACAGACCTGAACGAGCAGACCAAAAACTACGCCATCGGCACCTCTGAGGTGATTAAATGGAAGGACAGTGCCGGTGTTGAGCAAAAGGGCGTACTTTACACTCCGGAGGGATATGATTCGACCAAGAGATATCCGGTGATTGTCTATTTTTATGAGACCATGACTCAGGATGCATTTAAATTCTATGTACCTGAGCCGACAGAGTCTACAATTAATCCGACAATGTTCGTAAGCCGCGGATATGTGGTCTTTATGCCTGACATTCACTACGAAATCGGATGGCCGGGTAAAAGTTGCGTCAATGCAGTTGTCAGCGGCACCGAACACATTATAAACAAAGGCATTGCAGATCCGGAGAGAATCGGAGTACAGGGCCACAGTTGGGGAGGATACCAGGTAGCATTCCTGATCACCCAGTCGGACATCTTTAAATGTGCCTGCTCGGAGACAGCTGTTGCAAACATGACCTCTGCCTATACCGGTATAAGAAGTACTGCCGGAGCACCTAGGATGTTTATGTACGAGTGCACACAGAGCCGCATCGGAGGCAGTCTGTGGGAAAAACAGGAGAACTACATAAAGAATTCGCCCGCTTTCTATCTGGATCAGGTGACAACACCACTTCTCTCGAGACACTGTGATGCAGACGAGGCTGTCCCTTATTCTCAGGGACTTGAGCTATTCCTTGGTCTCAAGAGGCTTGGCAAGGAGGTGTGGATGTTCAACTACAAGGGTGTAGGGCACAATATCCGCCCTTGGGAGGTCAAAATGGACTGGTCAAGGAGGATGGATGAGTACTTTGACTACTATCTGATGGATAAGCAAAAACCATCCTGGATGAAGTGATATTTTTACTGTTTGATAAATAAATAGTTGATTGTGGATTTATTGTCGTACCTTTGCGTTCTATACAAAAAGGCCGGCGTTCTATACGGCTGAATATTTCCAAAAATCATAAATGACATTTAACGAACTGAACATTATTGAGCCTATATTGAAGGCTCTCACCGTAGAGGGTTATACTACCCCTACACCAATCCAGGAACAGGCTATTCCAATTATTCTAAATAATTCCGACATATTAGGCTGCGCTCAGACAGGAACAGGAAAGACCGCGGCATTTTCGATCCCTATTTTGCAAAAGCTCTACAGAAATGTAAAGCAGGGAAGAGATAAAGAGATCAAGGCACTTGTACTGACACCCACAAGGGAACTCGCAATACAGATAGGAGAAAGCTTTGAAGCTTACGGTAAGTACACATCACTCCGCCACACCGTCATATTCGGGGGTGTTGGGCAGAGACCGCAGACTGACGCCATAAGAAACGGTGTAGATATACTGATAGCCACACCGGGCAGGCTTCTTGACCTGATAAACCAGGGCTACATAAATCTTAAAAAAATTGACTTCTTTGTCCTTGATGAGGCAGACAGAATGCTTGACATGGGATTTATCCATGATATCAAGAGAATTCTGCCCCTTCTCCCGGCAAACAAGCAGACCCTCTTCTTCTCGGCCACAATGCCACAAGAGATTGCCTCGCTTGCAAACTCAATATTGAAGAATCCTAAGAAGGTTGCAGTCACTCCTGTGTCATCAACTGTTGACACAATTGACCAATACCTTCTCTATGCAGGGAAAAAGGAGAAAACAGCACTGTTGATTGACCTTCTGAAAGATAAAAGCAAAAAATCCGTTTTGGTCTTCTCCCGCACAAAACATGGTGCAGATAAAATTGCAAAGTCACTCTGCAATGCAGGTATAGGAACCGCAGCTATTCATGGTAACAAGTCACAGAACGCAAGGCAAAGTGCACTGCTCAATTTCAAGAGCCACAAGACCCGCGTCCTGATAGCCACAGACATTGCTGCTCGTGGTATTGATATCGACCATCTCTCACATGTCATAAATTATGACCTCCCTGAGGTGCCTGAAACATACGTTCACAGAATCGGAAGAACCGGCAGGGCCGGTAACAGCGGTATTGCCATGTCATTCTGCGACCCTATGGAAGAGATTAGCAGACTGAAGGATATCCAGAAACTTATAGGCAGGAAGATTCCTGTGCTTGCTGACAGGTAATCTATCTGTCAATAGAGAAATCATATTTTCTTATAAGCTCTATCAGAGATTTTTCCGGGATCAGTGTATTGAACTGACCCCAGAATTTCTCGTCATAGACATAAGATTGCTCAGAGAAGAAGTCTCTAGTCGAAACTCTCTCCTCTGCTGAAAATCTTTTTACATTTACGGTATCTGTCTCACAGTTTGCCATTTCGAACCAGACATGGACATTCGAACCGAAAATCTTTCCCCTCTTTTTCATTCTCAGATCCAGATCGGCTCTTACATGGTTAATGTAATACTTCCCGCTATACGGAGCATAGGAGACCTCATACCTGGCGCTTAACGGTGTTGCCTTTACGTGTCTGCTCTGCTTAAGCACCAGAGTCTCTGATGATTTGTGCACATAAGCCGGGTTAATCTCAAAGGTAGCCTTGAGTAAAGCGTAATTCTCGGCATCAACATATAATTTCCCCGTAAAGAGCGGATCCGTAACATCCTCCTTCTGTGCAAAAGAGAATACCCACACCCTCCTATTGTCCAGTACGGTTATGTCTGTATGGGTAAAATCATAGTAATGGTTGTACTGAAGGTCCAGAAAATCGGGCAGATTTTTTACCAAATCGAGCATTTGACAAGAGTTGATGCTGGACTTGAGTCTTGTCACCAATGTGTCATTGTATCCCGGAGATGTAAGCCTGCGCATCTTCAATATCTTCACCTGTTCACTTGAAAGGGATCCCTGAATGCCGGTCTTGTATACCTTAAGAACCGCCTCGGTCAGGTTAAATCCATTCTTGTTCTCCATCCCCTCACGGAAGAACGTGGTCATATAGACAGGTCTGATCTGATTATTCTCCTCCCTGCGCCTGAGCATCTCGCGCAAAGCTGTCTTAGGGTCAATAATCCGCACCACAATCTCCTGAAGAGGTATTACCTTCTGGTCAAGAAAGATGTCAATATTATGCCCTGCAATCAATGATGCATCGATTAGTCTGTTCAGGTATCCCATGTGTGATATCCTGATCAGGGAAGTAGAGAGTGAGTCGGGAATCTTGAGCATAAACTCTCCGTTTCGGTTTGAGAGGGCAGCCATAGAACTTCCCTCTACATTTACAGTCCCATAAATCACCGGTTCTCCGGTTATCCGATCCACCAATTTTCCCCTTATAACAAGCATGCTGTCAATTTGGATGACAGGTTCGGTAACTGCCTCCGGAGTATCCTTTACATATGGCAAATAGATCAGGAGGTAGCTCCCCTGTATCCTCAGCTCAATATTATCGTTACCTGTAATCTTCCTGACAAGATCCCGCAAATGATAATCACCGGGAACCACCCGGACTTTTTTCTCATTATCTACAAGTTCGCTGTCATAAATGAAATAGTATCCTGTAAGATCTGAAACCCTGTTGATCATCTGGTACACTGTCCCTTTTTTCATATCAAAACGAACATTGATCTCCGAAGGGTCCGGGGTTGTCTGCTCCTGTGCCCGCAGGAATTGCGGGCGAAACTGCATGGCGCAGCATATAAGCAAGACAATCAGGATATATTTTTTACTCATATATCAATATAGCATCCTCTTTGGTCTCATATTTCAAATTCAGGGCTATACAAATCATTTGTGCTATCGATTCCGGTGAATTGTCAGTAAAAGTTGCGGTCAGCCTACGCTCTTCGAGCGTTTTGTCAACGGAGATAGTGACTCCCTGAGCACCGCTGTTTGTCATTCTGTTTATAACATTGATCACATCAGCAAGTCTTTCGTCCTTGAAGTGTATCTGATCTGAATATCTTGAAAACTGTGTTATGTCAATTGTAGGTACTACTTTGAGAGACTTCTCATTTACCGTTGCGGTCTCTCCTGCTGCCACCTTGCCGCTTGATCCACCAGATCTTAGAGTAACCTGTACTAGACCTGTCCTGACTGAGAGTGACGGAGCCAAGGTGTCTGTTGTCCTTACATTGAACGAAGTCCCGAGAACCTTAATCTCCATAACGTTTGCATCTATTATGAAAGGTGCATTTTTATCTTTGGCAACCTCAAAAAAGGCATCTCCCTTAAGTTTTATCTCTCTTTTCTCTTTATCAAATTTTGAAGGATATGTAATCTGTGACCCTGAAGCCAGATATACCACAGACCCGTCTGCGAGGGTCTTAACCAGTGTTGTGCTTTCACTGTTGCTGAGTATCATCATCTCTCTCTTTGAACCGGAGAGATCGGAGAGAATGTAAATTGTTGCACAGGCTATCAGAACCAAGGAGGCTGCAAGGCTGAGAGCAAATCTTCCTTTGAATGAATAGCCCTCTCTTCTCACAGCATTATCATCCAACAGACCGTCCCTCTCAAGTCGATCGTGAAGCTTGTCCCATGCAAGGTCTGTCATTCTTTTGTTTTCTGCTGAGTTCATAATAATTCCGTATGTAATTCTATCTCTTTCCGTATTGTCTTGAGAGCTTTGGTTATCTCTGCCTCTATGGTCTTAACCGAGAGTGAGAGTGCCTCGGCAATCTCTGTATATTTTTTATTCTCGAAACGATGCATTCTGAATATCTCAACTCTTCTTCGGGGCATCTTAGTCATGCTTTTTTTGAGTATCTCCTCCAGCTCCCTCAACTCCAGCATCTCCTGACCATCCGGCTGGCTGTCATATCCCCAGACCTCGTTTCTCCCTTTAAATCTTTCATCAACCTTTTCATGTTCCAGGTATTGAAGAGAACGGTTTCTCACCGATCTGTAGAGGTATCCCTTTAACGAGTGCATTATCTGCAGACTCTCCCTCTCCTTCCAGATGTAGTAGAAAAGATCCTGTATTATCTCCTCCGAAACATCTCTTCTCCCTGTGATTCCTGCTGAATAAAGGAGAAGAGGGGTATAGACTGACTTGAAAAGTGTCTCGAAAGCCTCAATATCCCCCTCCTTTATTCTCTTTATGATGAACAGTTCCTGAACCATTTTGAATTAGTAAAACTTACTCAAATATACAAAAAGGAACTGTTTAATTCTTAATTGATTTTCTCAGTTTGTTTACAGCGCTCTCAAGTGACTGTTCAGGCTCAATGATGTTGTAGTCTTCCCAGAAGTTCTCGTCATAGAAGTTGTCTACCTTATCTGAGAGTGAGTATGCGTCATTGAATGCATATTTTCTAGGAGCCTTGAGAAGAAGTTTGTCAGATCTCTTTGTTACTACAGTCTCTGAAACAATGGTGTAGTTTGTTGAGAACAGACGTCTCTTCCAGTCGCATTTGAAGCGCAGCTCACTTCTTACATAGTTCAGATAGCTCTTGTCACCCATCCTCTTGTAGTTAACCATAAAGGATACCTCCTCCGGTTTGAATCTCAGGCTGAATGGTTTTTTCTTCAAAATCATCTGTGTTGCCTTGTTCTTGTCGTCCATGCTTAGGCTGAACTCCACCCTTGAGAATGTCAGTGTTTCCCTGTCAATATAGTACTTACCAAAGTATAGAGGGTAAGGAAGTACAACCTGTGGCTCAAAGCTGACAACGTAGTGAGGTCTGTCGTCTATCATGACAGGAAGCTCCATTCTGTAGTAATAATCGCTCATGTTAATATTTGTGAGCATCAGATCTGGATTCTTCACAGCGTCGATATATATTGAGAGGTTTGGACCTCCAAGGAGTTTAACCAGAAGAGTATCATCCATTTTTGGAGATATGATTCTTCTGCCCTTGTATACTTGTACAAGATCTCCCTCAAGTCTCTGGTCATTGTATTTAGTCTTGTATATCTCAACTATAGCCTCAGCAACGTTGACGAAAGTGCTTCTCTTTTTGATTGTTTCTCTATAAAAACCTGAGAGAAGATTGTCCCCGTTACTGTAGTTATCTCCAATTCTGTTTATTGCCTCCTGTACAAGCTCTGCAGGATCTTTTCCAAGAATTGTTATGGCCTCAAGAATATTTTCCTTCGGAGTAAGATAGACAACCAGTTTCTCAATCTTCACGCCTTTTACGGGAATCACCTCTGTCTGGTAACCTAGACGTGATACCTCAATCGATTCGGCTTTAAGGTCGTTTTTAATCTTGATGGAAAATTCGCCGTCCTTGTTAGCAACGGTTCCAATGTTTGTACCGGTTATCGAGATATTTGCATACTCGAGTATCCTATTTGTCGTTTTGTCCTTTACAACACCCTTAACCACATAAAAATCTTTATCGGCTTGGGCCCAGGCTGGTGTAATTATAGAAATGGACAATGCTACCAACATTAGCCTGAAGAAAAGATTAAATCTTGTTTTCATATTTGTCTGAATTAAAGTTTACAATCCGTTTACACATTAAAGACCGGCAACTGAAGAAATACCCTATTACTTTTTTACATTTTCCCCCGATTTTGCAATCGTGTAATTATTTTATTAAATTTACTATAATATTGCATGTGTTGTTTGATGTGCCGGGATAATGCCGTATGATTACCTTCATGCACCGCTTTCCTAAAAGAATATTCTGTACCAGATATTATAAACTAACACACAATTCAATGGACACTAATGCTGAAATTCTTGTCGATAAAAGAACTATCGATGAGATTATTTCCAAAAATGAGGGAAAGCCGGGAAAGCTGCTCACTGCCATGGAAGAGATTCAGGAGGCAAATGAGTACAAATTCCTAGACCCTCAGAGTATGGATTATCTATCCTCCCGGACAAAGGTGCCACTTTCACAGATCTACAGCGTGGCTACCTTTTACTCTTTTTTCAACCTGAAACCTCAGGGCAAGCATACCATAATTGTGTGCAGAGGCACAGCCTGTCACACAAAGGGCTCTAAGGTTCTACTTGACGACCTGGATGCACTTCCGGGCTGCAAGGAGGCTTTTGAAGCAGGTGAAACCTGTTTCACTACTGAAGACAGACAAATAACAGTCAAAACCGTTGCCTGTTTCGGACAGTGTGCTCTTGCACCTGTTGTGGCAGTAGATGGTATTATCTACAGTAATGTTACATCTGAGAAGATTATGAAGTTATTACAAAACCTTAGGGAGGACAAAAAAGATGAAAATATCAAACTTTGCTAGTTTGGACGGCATCCGTAAGAAGGCAGCCGCCAAGATCCTTCCCGACAAGCCATATATCGCCATCGGTATGGGTACCTGCGGGATAGGAAGGGGCGCAGAGGTCCTCTATGACAGTTTTGAACGCATAATTAAAGAGAGAGGACTTGACATAATTTTGAAAAAAACCGGGTGCTTCGGCTTTTGCGCCGAAGAGCCTCTTGTTAACGTCTATATTCCGGGAAAACCCCTGGTTATTTTGCACAGGGTATCGGAGGTGGATGTAATTCCCGTAATCTCCGGCATACAGAAGGGCATAATGCCTTTCAGAAATGTTCTTTGCCGTATTGAGGAGTGGGATTTTATTACAGGCA
The DNA here is from genome assembly GCA_028690215.1 of Bacteroidales bacterium. GTDB lineage: Bacteria > Bacteroidota > Bacteroidia > Bacteroidales > UBA932 > Bact-08. Next base: position 29,090 of record JAQVBQ010000001.1, read on the forward strand.
AGTATGAATTCGGAAAGGGTCTTCCCGAGCATCCGCTCTGGAACGAAATACCTTTCTTCAAATGGCAGAAAAAGATTGTACTCCGCAACTGTGGGCTGATTGTTCCTGATGACATAGAGGAGTATATTGCTGTCGGGGGATATTTTCCTCTGCATAGTGTACTTACAGGTAAATCACCCAAGGATGTGATTGATGAGGTGAAAATTTCCAAACTCCGCGGACGCGGGGGGGCTGGGTTCCCTACAGAACAGAAATGGGAGTTGATGGCCAGGGTAAATGCTGAACAAAAATATGTTATCTGTAATGCAGACGAGGGTGACCCGGGGGCTTTCATGAACAGAAATGAGATTGAGAGCGACCCGTTCATGCTTCTTGAGGGTATGACCATAGGTGCATACGCTATGGGGGCATCAAAAGGGGTTGTCTATATCAGAGCCGAGTATCCACTTGCAGTCAAGCGTCTTAAGGGTGCAATAGATCAGGCCAAGTCTCTCGGTCTTCTGGGACAAAACATTATGGGTACCCATTTCAATTTTGATATTGATATTGTTGAGGGAGCAGGTGCTTTTGTCTGCGGAGAGGAGACAGCTCTTATACGCAGTATAGAGGGAAGGGCCGGAAGACCAACTCCAAGGCCGCCTTATCCGGCTGTAAAGGGTGTATTCGGATTCCCTACCAACATAAACAATGTTGAAACATGGTGTAATATTCCTGTTGTTATGTCAAAGGGTGGCGCATGGTTCACCGGGACAGGAACAGAAAAGAGCGCAGGGACAAAGGTCTTCTCGCTTGTAGGCAAGGTAAAGAACACCGGGCTGGTGGAGCTTCCGTTGGGTTCAACTCTGGAGACGATTGTCTTCAAAATCGGCGAAGGTACAGGCAGTCAGAAAAGGGTGAAGGCTGTACAGAGCGGAGGACCTTCCGGAGGGTGTATTCCGGTAGACTATCTCAAGACTCCTGTGGATTATGAGTCCCTTAATGCACTGGGTGCTATTATGGGTTCAGGAGGCATGGTTGTTATGGATCAGGACAACTGTATGGTCGATGTTGCCAGGTATTTTACAGAGTTCTCGAATTCTGAATCCTGCGGAAAATGTACCCCTTGTCGTGAAGGTCTTGCTCAGACACTTGAGATATTGAAGAAATTCACAAACGGTACAGCTGTCGAACAAGACATAAGCACACTTGAGGAGCTGGGCAAGGTCATTAAAGCTACAGCACTCTGCGGTCTTGGCCAGACAGCGCCGAATCCCGTACTCACAACCCTCAGATACTTCAAGGATGAGTATGACCACCACATGATAGAGAAGAAGTGTGAACCGGGAATTTGCCAGGATCTCTTTACTGCCCTCTGTGAAAACAGTTGCCCGATGCACATGAATATTCCGAGATACCTGCAGCTTCTCAAAGAGGATAAGCTGGAGGAGGCATTTGAGTCAACTTTGAGGGATAATCCGCTTCCTTCGACAATCGGGCGTATCTGCCACTTCCACTGTCAGATGAAGTGCCGCAGGGAAGGTATCGATGCCCCTGTGTCACAGGGCGAGATTCACCGTTATATCTCCGACACAATCTATGCAGAGGGTAAGACCAGAAAGATATATGACAGAATTATCAGTGAAAAGATGCCTCCTACATACAAGAAGATAGCTGTCATCGGAGGAGGCCCTGCCGGGCTCACCGCGGCTTATTATCTTGTAAGGCTCGGACATGATGTGACTGTATATGATTCCGAAACAGAAGCCGGAGGAGTACTCAGATGGGGAATTCCTAAGTACAGGCTTCCTCTTGATGTCCTTCAACGGGAGATAGAGTTTATCAGAGAGCTGGGTGTCAAATTCGTTTTCAACACTGCAGTAGGGAAAGATATCTCCATGGAACAGCTAGAGCATAACAATCATGCCGTCATCATCGCAGTCGGTGCAAACAAAGACACCGAGCTTCAGATACCTGGCTGTAAGCTGAACGGAGTTATTTCCGGAATGGAGTTTCTAAAGGATGTATCTCTGGGTAAGAAACCTGAATTGGGACACCATGTCGTGATAGTAGGTGCCGGCAACGTTGCTATCGATGCGGCCCGCACGGCTCAGAGATTCGGATCAGAAGTAACAGTAGTATATAGGAGACTCAAGGCTGACATGCCTGCAAACAAAGATGAGATTAAGGAGGCCGAGAATGAAGGTGTTAACTTCCTATTCCTCTGCAATCCTGACGAGATCCTTGCTGACGCAAATGATAAGGTCAGGGGAATTAATCTGATGAAGATGGCATGCGGTGAGATTGATCTTTCTAACAGACGCAAACCTGTTCCTACCGGTGAAAGTTTCACAATAAACTGCGACACAGTAATTATGGCCATTGGAGAGGAGGTTGAGGCCGGTTTTGCAAAGGAACACGGAATCAAGACTCTGAGCAATGGTAATATCTATGTTGATCACTTCACTCAGGAGACATCACGCCCTAAATTCTATGCTATAGGAGATGCCACTACCGGCCCTGCAACAGCTGCAGAGGCAATGGGACTTGCAAAGAAGGCCGCAGAGATTGTCGACTACAAGCTGATGGACAAGAGACGTTTCCACAGACTCTTCAGAGAGTTTGAGTACAGCGATGAGGTTCCTCTCAAACCTGAAGGCGGAAACCGCCACTACTCTGTAAAACGGCCGCTCGAAGAGAGGATTGGCAACTTCAACGAGATCAGTCTCGGTTACACACCGGCACAAGCCTATGCCGAAGCAGCAAGGTGCCTGCGTTGCGATGTCCGTACTACCGTCAAAAAAGAGGAGGAATAATCATGGAAAATAATAATGTGAATATAACCGTAGACGGCAGGGGATATCAAGTACCGGCCGATTCTACCATTCTTGAGGCCTGCCGTGGCATAGGGATACAGATACCGTCACTATGTTATATGAAAGATGTCTCCAGCAATGCATCCTGCGCTGTATGCGTGGTTGAGGTAAAGGGAGCAAAAGCCCTTGTACGTTCATGCATAAGCAATGTAGCAGAGGGGATGGAGATAAAGACCCACTCTCCGCTTGTAGATCAGGCCAGAAAAATCAATCTTGAACTCATACTCGCCAACCACCCGAAAGACTGCCTTATTTGCGAGAGGAATGGCAACTGCGAGTTGCAGGACCTTACAGCAACCATAGGTATAAAGGAGACTCTCTTTACAAGGACTAAACCTGCAGGTAAGGTGGATGACACATCTGTATCGCTTCTGAGAACACCTGAAAAGTGTATTTTATGCGGAAGATGCGTTGCTGTGTGCTCTCAGGTACAGACTGTACATGCAATCGACTTTACAGGTAGGGGACTCAAGACTAAAATCTCCACCTATCTGGACAAAGGTCTCGGCAATGTTGCCTGCACCAACTGCGGTCAATGTGCCCTTGTGTGCCCTACTGCTGCAATAACCGAAAAAGATGAGTCCAGGAGTGTTTTCAACGAGATATACAACGAGAACAAGTATGTAATTGTACAGACAGCCCCAGCTATCCGTGTAGGTATAGGTGAGGCAATGGGTATGGAATACGGTGCCCTTGTCACAGGTAAAATGGTTGCTGCTCTTAGAAGAGTGGGATTTGACAAGGTTTTCGACACCCAGTTCACTGCAGACCTTACAATCATGGAGGAGGGGTTTGAGCTAATACATCGTATTAAGAATAAAGGTGTTTTACCTATGGTTACATCCTGCTCTCCGGGCTGGATAAAATTCATAGAACACTTTTTCCCGAAATCCCTTGATCACCTTTCAACATGCAAATCTCCCCAGCAGATGTTTGGAGCAGTTGCAAAGACCTACTATGCAGAGAAGCTTGGAATTGATCCGAGGAAGATTGTCGTTGTCTCAATCATGCCTTGTACCGCCAAGAAGTTCGAGTGCAAAAGACCTGAGATGAAGTCAGCTTTTGATTACTGGAAAGAGAAGATGGGACTCAGTGAAAGCGAGTCATTCTTCGATGTTGACTATGTGCTTACAACCAGAGAACTGGCAAGGATGTTCAGGCAATCCGGCATCGATTTCAAGAATCTGCCTGAAGAGGAGTTTGACGAACCGCTCGGAATATCTACCGGTGCCGGAGTTATTTTTGGTGCCACCGGAGGTGTGATGGAGGCTGCCGTTCGCACCGCCTATGAGGTTCTGACCGGGAAACCTCTTCCAAAAATTGACCTCAATGTTGTCAGAGGATTCGAGGGTATTAAGGAGGCTGAACTTGACATTGACGGTCTGAAGCTGAAGGTTGCCGTAGCCCACACCCTAAAAAATGCCCGCACATTGCTGGATCAGATTGAGGAGGGAAAATCTCCTTATGCTTTCATAGAGGTTATGACCTGCCCTGGAGGATGTCTGGGGGGTGGTGGACAATCAATCCCTACCACATGGGAGATCCGGCAAAAGAGAGCCGACTCGATTTACAAGGAGGACTCTCTCAAACCGATCCGTAAATCACATGAAAATCCGGCCATTAAAGCTATTTATGATGAATTTTTAAAAGAGCCTCTTGGCCATCACTCTCACGAACTGCTCCATACCAAGTACACTGAGCGTGGAATATTCTGACCCTATTAACCCAAAATATGCCCCAAAGTACTAATTACTTAAATCAACCTTAAAAAACGGTTGAAAAGAACAAGCGGAAGCAGGGTGGCAAAAAAAAAATTTTTTTGCCACTCTTTTTTAGTGGCACTGATTTTTCTAATTCGCTGAAATACTGACAAATACATATTACATAGTTATAAGTGTTGATAATATGCGAATTAGAAAAATCAGTACCACTATAAGTAACATGGTATAATTTATGTAATCAGAAAATCAACCAAAACATCAAAATCATGAAGAAGATATTGACCGCAATCGTAATTTTGATTGCAACAACTGCTCTTTCGGCTCAGGATAAGAACTTTATTGATCAAAATTACATAGAGATCAATGCCTCAGCCACTAAGGAGGTTTCTCCAGATGAGATCTTCGTAAGTATCACCATTGAAGAGAAGGACAATAAAAGTAAGTCCCTGGAAAAGCAGGAGAAGGAGATGTTTGCTAGGTTGAAAGCACTGGGGATAGATCTTGAAAAAGATATGCTGGTCAAAGATATGGCTACCCAGGTGCAGGAGTATATTCTTAGAAAAAATACAGTCGTAACCTCAAAGTCTTACCAACTCAAGATAACCAGTACAGATATGCTGATTAAGGTTTTCAAAGAGCTGGAGAAACTTTCCATTCCGAATGTTTCCATTGTAAAGACAGATGTATCTGACAAGGAGAAGGTAAAGAACGAAGTTATGATAATGGCTTCGGAAAAGGCTAAAAGCAGGGCAGAGATACTTGCAAACTCTTTTGGCAAAAAGCTTGGTAAAGCAATCTACATACAGCATAACGAAGGATATCAGAGAGACATTGTAATCAGAGGGATGTATGCATTAGGTGCTAAGGCGGCTGATGTGAATGTAGCTGAAGATTATGCAGGACCGGATCTTGCCTTTGGCAAAATCAGCTTTACCCAGAATATCTTTGTGAGATTCTCTCTGGAATAACCTTAAACTAAACAAAAGACTCCCTATTAATGACTTCCAGAAGAAGACGCCGTCACCCGGTTAAAATTTCCGGGCTAATACTTACTTTCATAATTATAACCGCACTCCTTTTATTTACAAAATCGCTACTCACAAAAGAGCAGAGCAGTGAGGAACCGGAATACAAGGAACCGCTGCAAGCCCTGAACCATATTTTATCAAATGAAAAATCGGAGTTGCCGGAGACAAAGAAGCTGGATGGTTACATCAGGCAGTTCATGCGCCAGTGGGGGATTAAAGGGGCATCTGTTGCCATAATGAAGGATGAGCGTCTTATCTATGCTAAAGGATATGGTTGGGCAGATGAGGAGGACTCTTTAAAAACAGAGGTTCGCCACATTTTCAGGATTGCATCTGTTTCGAAACTGATTACTGCGGCAACAGTTATGAAGCTGGTTGAAAAGGGCATTCTCTCACTGGACCAGAAGCCTTTTGCAAAGGGTGGGCTTATGGATATACCTGAATTCAGTGAGATTAAGGATAAGCGTGTCAGAGATATAACAATAGAGGAGTTGCTCAGGCACAGGGGAGGTTTCTCACGAAGAGGCGGTGACCCTATGTTTATCCCTAACATTATCCGTAACAGGATGAATTTAGACTCAGCCCCGAAAACAGACGACATTATACGATATGTTCTCAGCCGGAATCTCAGTTATGAGCCGGGTAACGGGACTAAATACTCGAATTTCGGATATGTTCTGCTTTCCAGGATAATCGAACAGGCTACCGGGATTCCCTACGAGTCTTATGTGAAGAATGTAATCCTGGCACCTATTGGCATATATGACATGCATATTGCACGCAATTTCCACGAACAGAAGTTTCCGAACGAGGTGAGATATTATGAGCCCCACGACGAGTTGTTGGTCGAATCGTTTGACGGGAGTGGAGTAATGCGTCCTAAATGTTACGGTGGAAATGATGTTGCCGGTTTGTTGGGTGCAGGAGGATGGGTTGCCTCACCAAGCGAACTCATCCGATTCATTGCATCAATAGATGGCAGGCCGACAATACCGGACATCCTATCCCCTGAGAGCATAAAAATCATGATGACAGCTGATCCGCAACATTTACCGATAGGCTGGGCTAAAGCCCGCCCGAACGGTGACTGTACAAGGACCGGCACTCTTTCTGGTATAAGCGCAATGCTGAAATGTCAGAAAGATGGGTTGACATGGGTATTTCTTGCAAACACCAGTTCATGGAAGGGGGCTCGCTTCCCGAGAATTGTAGAGGGGATGTTCAATAAGGCATTTTCAAGGATAGACTCACTGCCTCAGAGAGATCTTTTCGGAGTTACCTCTGATGAGTACTCTGAAACAGATCTCCAATCAGAAGGTGAAGAGTAATCTCTGATATCTTTGCCTGATAGACCGCCTCCAGCATTCTGTCGGATGCATCAAGATATGAGAGCTGAATGTCACGGAATTCAATTCCCGAGAGACCTCCCAGACGGTATTTCTCCATTGCTGCCTCAAGGTTGAAATATGCTGTCTCCTTGTTCTCTCTCTCAAATCCCACCATACGGATATTGTTTATATACAGATTGTAAAGTGAACGCAGATTGCTCTCAAGATCCTGTTTCTCCCTTTCGAGATTCAATCTTGAATTTTCCTGAAGGATTTTTGCATTTTTAATCTTTCGATTTACCTCCAGCCCGTCAAATAAAGGGACAGAGAGATTCAGCCCGAAATTATATCCGTTATAGCGATCAAATTTAGAGGGATAATAATTGTTGTCATAGAGATTGTAGTTGTATCCGGCCGAAAGATCCAACACCGGATACCTTGAGGATTTTGCAATTTTCAGATCGAGACCTGCCACCCTCTCCCCTGCCTTAGCCGCCAGTACAGATGTATTGTTTTCCATGCCTTTTCCCAGCAGGTAATCAAGACTCATTACAGGCTCCGGCAATATAGTATCTTTGATTATATAATTCGAGCCTGTAGGAACATTCATGAGCCGGAAAAGCTCAATATAGGCATTCTTGAGATTCTCTCTCTGTAGCAACAGCTGCGATGAGTCACTGTTAAGGTTAATCTTTGCCTGTTTATACTCTAGCCCTGAATCTTTACCGATTCTGTACCTTGTCAGGGCCTGATTGTACCTTGTATCAGAAATTCCCAGGAGTTGATCCAGCAATTTAACGCGATTTTGAAGACTTATTATCTTGAAATACTGAGCAGAAACATCCATAACCAGATTCTCCACAACAGAGCGGAACGCATACTCGCCCTTCCTGAGCAACTCTACTTGTTTATCTCTCTCGGCAAACATCGAGAATCCGTCAAACAATCTCCAGTTCAATGTTGCACTGCTGAGAATGGTTGTTGATTTTGATATTCCTTCAGAAACCGAGCCCTGTTGATTGTATGCCCTTTCATTGAGCTCAGTTGTTGTCTGCTTTGACCCGAGTGTCACAGAGGGCAGAAAAGGGGCAAGAGTTACGTTATTCTTTGATATCTCCAGTTCGTTTGAGGAGATAATAACAGAGTAGTTGTCCTTGAGGGCAACTGCTATGCACTGTTGCAATGTTACAGGCTCCGGCTCCTGAGCCCCGGCTGTAAGGCCAAGAATCAACACAGTGGCGAGAGTTATGTATCTTTTTCTATTCATTTATATCTTTAAGATCTTTTGAGGATGAAATGTAGGAGTACATCGCAGGAATAATGTAGAGTGTGAAGAATGTCGCAAATACGAGACCTCCGGCAACGGCAACGCCCATTGCCACACGGCTCTCAGCGCCTGCTCCTGTTGCGTATACCATCGGAAGTATACCGAGTATTGTGGAGAGACTGGTCATAAGTATCGGTCTGAAACGTGATGCCGAAGACTCGAGTATCGCCTTTTGCTTATCAATGCCGGCAATCCTTCTCTGGTTTGCAAATTCAACAATAAGGATTCCATTCTTTGAGACAAGCCCGATAAGCATTATGAGTCCTATCTCACTGAATATGTTCATTGTCTGTGAAGCAAGCTTCATGCACAAAAGTGCACCTACAAGAGCCAAAGGAACAGTGAGCATTATTACAAGAGGGTCCCTGAAGCTTTCAAACTGCGCAGAAAGAACGAGATATATCAACACAAGAGCAAGCACGAATGCAAAAAAGAGGCTGGATGTACTCTCGACAAAATCCTTTGACTGTCCGGACAAGGCTGTTGAGAAGCTGTCCGGATTGAGTACCTTATCTGCAATCCTGTCCATCTCCTCGATTCCCTGGCCTAAGGTGTAGCCATGTTCCAGGGATGCGGAGACGGTTGCTGCAACAAAGCGGTTATACCTGTACAATTGCGGCGGCATGCTGCTCTCCTCCATTTTTATGAGATTGTCGAGAGGAATAAGGTCTCCTGTGTCATTCCTAACAAAGATATTTGCCATGTCAAGCGGCTTGTTTCTGTCGCTCTGGTTTATCTCGCTTAATATCTGGTACTGCTTGCCGTTCCTGATGAAATAGCCTATTCTCTGCTCACTCATTGTCAGCTGAAGGGTCTGGGCTATGTTCTGAATAGATATTCCCATTAACGAGGTCTTATCCCTGTCTATCGATATGCTCAGCTCCGGCTTTGTAAACCTCAGGTTGACATCCGAATTTGAAAATATATCGCTCGGTGCAACTTCAGACATAAATACCGGCAGGACACTCTTGAGGGAGTCAAGGTTTTTTGCCTGGATCACATATTGAACCGGCATGCCGCCCCTTCTTCCACCAAATGTCTGCTGTTGGGTAACAAAGCTTTTTGCCCCTGTCATCCTGGCCACCTTAGGGGAGAGCTCATCTGCTATATCCTGCTGCTTCCTTGACCTTTTATCCGGTTGTACCAAAGAAAGCTGGAAGTTAGATCTGTTTGAACCGCCCATGCCTACCATCTGCAGAGCTCTATCTTTCTCCGGGACCGATGCGTCAATCATATCCCACATCTGATCTGAATAATCAAGCATATAGTAGAATGTTGCACCCTCCTGTGCAGTACTCGAGACAGTTATCATAGACCTGTCCTCAAGAGGAGCCATCTCTGATGGGATGCTAACCCATAACCAGACTATCACTCCGGTTGTTATCAGAAGGAACAGCGGAGCGAGCCACTTTCTTGACATAAACCACTGCAATGAACTCCTGTATGCTCCATTCAACCAAATAAAGAATGGTTCTGTCTTTCTGTAGAATGCACCTTCATTGACACCAGCCTTTATCATCTTTGAAGTGATCATCGGGGTGAATGTGAGTGCCACAAAACAAGATATCAGCACGGACCCGGCTATAACCACAGAGAACTCCCGGAACAGACGTCCGGTAACACCCTGCAGGAATACAATCGGGAAGAATACGGAAACGAGGGTAATAGTTGTTGCTATAATCGCAAAGAAAATCTCTTTTGAACCCTCGATGCTTGCCTCTTTTGGAGAAACCCCTCTCTCAATCTTTGTGTAGATGTTCTCCATAACCACAATAGCATCATCCACAACAAGGCCTATCGAGAGTACAATGGCAAGAAGAGTGAGAATATTGATGGAGAAACCGGCGAGGTACATTATAAAGAAGACACCTACCAATGATATTGGGATTGCCAGCACCGGTATGAGTGTAGTTCTCCAGTTCCTGAGGAACAGGAATATAATCAGAACTACCAGGAAGAATGCTTCCATGATAGTCGATTTCACCTCACTGATCGAATCCCTTATAAAGATCGTATTATCAAAACCTACCCCTACCTCGATATCCTCAGGAAGTGACTTTTTTAGCTCATCAATTGCCTTCTCGGCATCATCCACAATATTGATATAGTTGGCACCCGGCTGAGGTATCAGCACACAGGCAACCATAGGGACACCGTTTCTCTTCAGTATTGATCTTGTATTCTCGGCATCTACCTCCGCAACTCCGATATCTGAGAAACGTACTATCCTGCCCTCATTTTTGGAAATAATCAGGTTGTTGAAATCTTCAATGGTCTTGAGACGGCCCAATGTTCTTACGGTAAGCTCCATTGTCGATCCCATAATGGTTCCTGAAGGTAATTCGACATTTTCCCTATTGACAGCTGTCCTGACATCAAGTGGAGTCACCTTGTAGGCAGCCAGTAAAAGAGGATCCATCCTTAGTCTTACAGAATATCTTTTTGATCCCCAAACATTAACACTACTTACACCGCTGATTGTCTGAAGCCTCTCCTTGAAGTTTACCTCCGCATACTCGCTGAGGTCTATGATATCTCTTGTCTGGCTCTGCAAAGTAACAGAGTATATAGGCTGAGCATCTGCATCGGATTTTTCCACAACCGGTGCATCTATATCCTGAGGCAGTCTCCGCATTGCTCCTGAGACCTTATCTCTGACATCATTTGCAGCAGTCTCAAGATCAACCTCAAGGTTGAACTCTATGTTTATTGAACTTTGACCGTCACGACTGGTGCTGGAGATGGCACGTATGCCCGGTATTCCGTTAACTGCAGCCTCCAGAGGTTCTGTAATCTGAGTCTCAATAACATCTGCGTTAGCGCCGGGGAAGGAGCATCTGACAGATATAACCGGGTTGTCCACACTCGGGTAATCCCTTACTCCCAGCGAAACATACCCTATAGCCCCGAATATCATGATCACGAGGCTCATTACGGTTGTAAATACCGGCCTTTTGATGGAGGTTGTGGATAGACTCATTCGGACTTCAGATTTGTTGGGGTTATTGAGTTGCCTTCGCGGAGCTGCATTAGACCTGTTGTGATAACAGTGTCACCTTTTTCAATCCCGGAAATAATTTCCATCATATCAACTGTCCTGAGTCCGGTCCTTACCTGTACCATTGTGGCTTTACCATCCCTGAGCAACCATACAGAGTGACCCTTGACTCCTGAGACGACAGCCTGATTAGGCACATAAACGCTCAGCGCATTTTTCTGTGAACTTATACTCACCTTGGCATACATACCCGGTCTGAGTAATCCGCGACTGTTATCAAATCTTGCCCGCAACATCAAAGTACGAGTCTTTACATCAACCTCGGGGTCCATGGCATATACCTGCGCGTGAAAAGGCTCACTCATACCCTCTACAGTGAAGTTGACTGTTGTGCCGATAAGTTTGTTCCTGACATATTTCTCAGGAATAGAGAACTCAAGTATCATGTGGGCAACGTCAACTATTGTGGCAACCTTGGAATTTTGAACCAACATGGCTCCCAGACTGATATTTCTGAATCCTATGACTCCGTCGAACGGTGCCCTTATCTTCATCTTCTCAATCTTTATCTTAAGCTGCTCTATATCCTGCTTTAGCACATTAAATTCTGTTGATACCTGATCATAATCCTCCCTGCTGACAGCCTCTTTGCTGAGAAGAATCTTCTGTCTCTCAAGCTTTTCCGACAAGAGTGTGTGCTGATACTCAGCCCTTAATAACTGCGCCTGTAGTTCATCATCGTTGAGTTTGACCAGCACCTCTCCCCTACGGACATATTGTCCCTCCTTAAAGTTGATGCTCACGACCCTGCCCGAAAGCTCACTTGCCATCTCCACTCTCTCCCTGGCTATAAGGGTGCCGGGAAGTGTAAGCCCATCCTCGGATCTTTGCAGGTCTGCAATATATACAGAGACAGGAAGAGACCTTTTATCGCCTCCTCCCTTTTTGGATTTTTCTCCCTTTGAACCGGAAGAAATATCTCCATTACCCATCTTTACTTCGGAGTAAAATGAGTTATAGATAATTATTGCTAAAACTAGTAAAACCGGAATACTGATATAAGTTATATACCTCTGCCTCTTTTTCATCAAAACTTTATCTTAGTGTTGTATTTGACAATAAAGATAGCAAATGGTTTAAAGATTCCGCAACAACAATTACTTGGCGTGAGAGCCGTCGCACCAAGGTTTATTGCCGGATTTGCCGCATCTGCATATATAGCAGTTACTTTTCTGCTCCTCCTTACCGTCAGGATGGATTACCACAACTGTTCCCTCGACCTTGAGGGGACCGTTCTGGATTAACTTCAGTTTAACATCTGTACTCATAGTCGTAGAAATTTTTTGAGGTTAAATCCCTATATTTGCAAATATAATAATAAAAATGTTCAGAAAACTAAAAGTTTACGAACTAGGAAGGCTATCCGGAGAAGAATTTAAAAGTGCCCCTAAGAGCCCGATAGTTATAGTCTTAGACAATATACGAAGCCAACACAATATAGGAGCGGCATTCCGTACTGCAGACGCATTTGCGGCGGAAGAGATTATACTTTGCGGCATTTGTGCCACCCCTCCTAATGCCGAGATTCATAAATCCGCACTTGGGGCAGAGGAGAGTGTTGAATGGAGGTATGAAGAGGATGCCGTAAAAGTTGTAAAGGGGCTGAAAGAGAAGGGTTATATAATACTTACAGCCGAACAGACAGAGAACTCCACATCGCTGGAAGACCTCAGGGTTGATTGTTCAAAAAAATATGCAATTGTGTTCGGGAATGAGGTAAAAGGTGTCCAACAGGAGGTTGCAGACCTTAGCGATATAGTTGTCGAGATACCACAGGAGGGTACGAAACACTCACTTAATGTCTCAGTGAGCATTGGAATTATTCTTTGGGAGCTTTTCAGTCAGATACGAGCTACAGCAAGAAAAACAGAGTGAAGCGCGACTGTGATTATTATCCATAACCTCTCCGAAACCTCGGGAGAGAGTCCTGCGAAACTGTATCCGAGCCCGTTATGGCGACAATAGTTGAGGCAATCGCCGCAATATGTACATGTCATACCCACCTTCCCGTTCTTAACAGCCGTATCATTCAAAGCCATATAGCTGCAGCCTTTTATGCAAGCATTACACTTGGTACAGTCAGAGGTGAATCTGAACCTGAAAGGGGAGATATATTTAATATGACTGACAATTGTACCTATAGGGCAATAGTGGGTGCAATGGAACATTACCCCCTTTCTTAGTGAAATCAAAGATATGACCAGAAGCCCTGCAACTCCGGTCAGAATAGCCAAAAGGGTCGTCGTTCCTGACGAGGCTCTTACAAATCTCAAAACCAGGGCAACTATAACTATTATCAGTAATATTGAATATTTTACAACCGGGATAATCACTGATTTTCTATCTCTTTTACCTCGGCCGGCTCTTGAAGCAACTGCATCCAGAGAGCCGAAATAACAGAGTTGGCTGCACCATGCTGGTCCTGCAATCAGAACGGTACTGAAGAAGATTATAATCATGAACCATGAGCTGAATCTATATAGCGGACCTGCAAGTATGATTGCAGGAACAGGAACATGCAGCTTGCCTGTCAATAGGAAGAGAGAGTCGACACAAAGGCCCAATACCAACTGGGAGTAAAAGACGACTGTAAATAGTACCCAGGAATAGATCCTCCATTTGCTTCTGCGCTCTCTGAACTGCATATTGTACGAAAGAAGGATACTGTAAAGAGTGATAATGGTCACCTGTATCCACCCCCCATTATGGATAAACCGCTCTGCAAGCAGTAGCGGTTTATCCGGGATGGCCTGAACAATCGTCAGAAGAGAAAATACGACTAAGCCGACGATTGCTGGTATTTGTATGTTCCGATTACTTATCAGCACTCAAAATTTTCTCCATATAGCGTGCCAGATATGCGTAGTGTGCGTCTGAGAGATAGTCACCTGTCTTGATACCCTTTATATGTTTGAGGGTTTTGATTATCTGACTGTATGCAACGCCCGATGCCTCTGTCATATCCTTAGGATTTGAGGTGATTACAGGAGGACCGAAGAAAGAGAATGAATTGGCTCCTGTGAAAAGATCACAAAGGCCAATTACATATGCCTTCTGAAGTATCCTGTCGTATGAATCTGTGACTTTTTTCTTCCATACAACTTTGTCAAGAGAAGAGAACATATCCTCAGCAGTGTATGCAGCTTTACCATACTTTCTTTCAGCAGAGGTAAGGTTCATTATCACCCTTTTGCTTAGCATTGATCCTAAAGCAGCACTGTAAGCACGTTCAATATAGATTTCAGGGCGGCTGACAAATTTGTCCATATAATTATTCGGGATGAGCCAAACCGGAGCATTCTCAAATAGATGCTTGTTAAGGAAATCCATTGCCTCCTGTTGTCTCTCCTTTTCTACAACTCTGTAAACATCACCCTCCATCTCAACAGTCTTAGGATCTTCATATACACCACCTATCCATTTGGCAACATGACCGATATAGCGGCGGAACTGGTTGGCTACCTCGCCATGCATTGTCCTGAGATTGGTATAATCTTCATTTGGTTCTTTGGTCCACTCTGCAAGGCCATTCATCACAAACTTCAGGTTTTTGATTCCGAGCTCATTAGCCTTCATCTGGTTTTCACCTAGGTCTTCGCTCTGAAGTCTAGGATCATTCTGACTCGATTCAGTACCGAATAGGAAGTAAGGATTCTTTGTCTTCTCAATTATCCATTTATTGATCTTAGGAAGCTCGTTTTTAGGATTGTCAATCTCAGGGAATCTCCTGTAACCCCACTCTATAGCCCATAGGTCATAGTGGCTGATTCTAGGGAAAAGGAGGTTTCTGTCAATCTTGTCCTCTGGTTGTGCAACATAGTTGAACCTTGAGTAGTCCATGATTGATATTGTATGGCCGTTTTCCTTAAGGAATTCAGGGTCTCTGAGCTGCTCGACTGTATAGTGGCTTGTGCCTCCGAAGTTGTGTCTAAGTCCGAGAGTATGTCCCACCTCATGAGATGAGACGAATCTTATAAGCTGTCCCATAAGTTCTGTGTCAAACTCCATCTTTCTTGCTGATGGGTCAACAGGACCGCACTGAAGCATGTACCAGTTCCTTACAAGGGACATTACATTGTGATACCAGTTTACATGGCTCTCGATAATCTCACCTGAACGAGGGTCGCTTACGTGAGGGCCGCTTGCATTAGGAGTCGCAGAGGCTTTGTATACAATTGCGCAATATCTTGCATCTTCCAGCGACCATGTCGAATCCTGCTCCTTTGTAGGGGCAACCTTTCCCATTATCGCATTCTTGAAGCCTGCTTTCTCGAAAGCGACCTGCCAGTCGTTCACACCCTGTATAAGATATGGAACCCACTCCTTAGGGGTGGCAGGATCTATATAATAAATTATTGGTTTTGCAGGTTCAACAAGTTCGCCTCTCTTATACTTTTCAAGATCTTCAGGTTTTGGTTCAAGTCTGAAACGGGTTATAAGCGAAACTTTCTCAACACCTTGAGGATTCCTGTCAAAGTCAGTATAGTTCTCTGTAAAGTAACCTACCCTGCTGTCCGCATATCTTGCAACCATAGGAACCTTAGGAAGAAGTACAAATGAGTTGTTTATCTCGAATGTAGCATTATCCCCTCCGCTGGTTTTCTGATATGTCTTGACACTCTTAATCTCGGTATTTATCGGATATGTCCTGACAGCCGAGAGATAAGAGGTCTCCTTCTGGATACCACCCAACTTGAATTCTGTTTTTGATCTCTTTGTGAAGAATAGCATCTCAGAGTCGCCATTGAAGAGGTCTGTTATATCAATTATATTATCTTTTTTGTCTTCAGATAGAGCCTTGATCTCAAATGATGCAGCTATCGGCTCTGTATTTGATTTTACAACCGATACAAACATAGAGCTGGAACTGTCTGAACGTTCTCTGTTTAAAACCTTCCTGAGGAAAATCTTGTTATTGGGTCCCTTTTCAAAACGGTAGACTCCCTGGTTAATCTGGTCCCCGGCATAACCCTCAAAATCTGTGCGTACTCCTGAAGCTCCAAGTGATATTCTTGTTACCATCATAAGGTCTCTTCCCAAGAGAGAATCATTGATGTTGATAAAGAATTTATTATCCTGATTGTAGACTGTTGTCATACCCTTCATTATATGGGCATCAGATTTAATAAACTTCTCAATTGTCTGAGGCGCTTTTTCAGGGCCCTTCTTTGTAGAGTCGGCAGCCGAAGTTTTTACCTCTGTCTGCTGTAGCTTTGCAATACTTCCCTTTGTTTTTTGGGCTGGAAGAGTGGTGCTCAGACACACAATAAGTGCGAATGTGAGCAGGGTTCTTAATGAAATGGTTTTTGACATAATATTATTTTATCAGGGATTCATCAGATCTGTATTCTGAAAACTCAGAATTTCATAGATAGAGTCGATAGCATAGGCTGCAGGGCCTGTCGGATTGAGGAATTTTGCTTTGTTAAGGGCGTTTATGGCCTCTCCCCACAATTGTTCTCTTCTTAACAATCCGCCTAACATATACCAAGCGGTGTCGTTTTCAGGTTCTCTCTCCAGGAATTCCAGCAACTCTTCGTGTGCCTTCTGGAGGCTTCCCTCTCTGAGGGTTTGTTCAATTTCGAGCAAACTCTTTTTCATAACTTGAATTTTTAGGGCAACTATACCAACCCTGCAAAACCCATAAATGCAAGGGCAAGTATACCTGCGGTAATAAGTGCTATCGGTGTACCTTTGAAAGCCTTGGGAACATTGTTCAGTTCCAATTGTTCCCTCAGACCGGCAAAGAGTACCATTGCTAAACCAAATCCAACTGCACTGGCTGTTGAATAAACTACAGCCTCAGCTAAATTTAACATATGCGGGTCTCCACCAAATGCGAATTCCTTTGAAACAACAATGATTGCAAGACCCAACACACAACAGTTGGTTGTAATTAACGGAAGAAATATACCTAATGCCTGATACAAAGAGGGGCTGATTTTTTTGAGAATTATCTCAACCATCTGTACAAGAGCTGCAATAACAAGGATAAACGCCACTGTCTGCATGAACTCAATGCCAAGGGGAATCAGAACATAGTATTGAAGAAGGTATGTTACAAGAGTAGATAGTGCTATTACAAATACCACAGCTCCGGACATTCCGGCAGCTGTGCTGATTTTATTAGATACACCCAGGAAAGGGCATATACCCAGAAATTGCGATAGTAGTACGTTGTTAACGAATACGGCAGCTATTATTATAATTATGTATTCCATACTCTTTACTTATCTGTGAATTTTGATTTGTACATATTAAACAGGACCATCAGGTATCCAAGAACCATAAAGGCTCCCGGTGCCAGGACAAAAGCAAGCATTCCGTCACCATCTATCAGTTTAAAACCGAATATTGACGCTGTACCCAGAAGCTCTCTGACAGCTCCTAAAACAGTAAGTGACAATGTAAAACCGAGCCCGATACCAATGCCGTCCAGTGCAGAATCCAAGACTGTATTCTTTGAGGCAAAAGCCTCCGCCCTTCCTAAAACTATACAGTTAACAACTATAAGAGGTATGAATATTCCCAATGTCTGGTAAAGCCCCGGTGTATAGGCTTGCATCAACAGTTGAAGTACTGTGACGACAGCGGCAATAAGTACAATGTATACAGGAATCCTTACCTTGTCAGGAACCTGTTTGGCAACAAGTGAAATCAGCACGTTTGAGAAGATCAGGACGAAAGTTGTAGCCACTCCCATACCTAATCCGTTTATTGCCGAGGTTGTAGTCGCAAGTGTAGGGCACATACCCAGCACTAAAACGAATGTAGGATTGTCTTTTACAAATCCTTTTGTTATAAGGCTTAACTTACTCATTTACTGCCTCCTTTTCTGTTTTGTCTGCCACACATAGTTTAAATACCTCGTATGCAGAGGTCATTGCTCCGCAAAAAGCTCTTGAAGATATAGTCGAAGCTGTGATTGCATCAACATCTCCTCCGTCTTTCTTAACCAAGAGTTTGAAATCAGCTGGATTCTTCCCGTTAAACTGAAGGCTGAAATCGCTTTTTCCTGCAACCATCTTGTCTCCCAGACCAGGAGTTTCGGAGTGGTTGAGTACAACTGTATTTATTATTGTACCGTCCATGCTGAAACCTACCATCAGAGTTACTCTTCCGCCAAATCCGGCATTTGAGAATGTCTCTATTGCATAGCCAATTGTCTCTCCTCCCTTAACGGCGGGATATACTTTATATTGAGAGCCGTTGTACTCTTTTGTGAAAGCCTCTCCGTTAGGGTCGTTGTCAAAAGGTGGAACCACACCGGCTATGGATTGGTTTATCTTTGCCAGCTGTGCAGCCTCAATCGGCTCTTTTGTCAGAACATATGCCCCGCCCAGCAGAGCAGATGATGCAAGACAGATAAGTGTAAGCACCATCACCATATTCTTTAATGTAGACTCTCTAGCCATTCTTTACCTCCTTTCCGAAATATGCCGGTTTCATGAACTTGTTGATCAGTGGTACAAAAGCATTCATAATAAGGATTGCGAACGATATTCCCTCAGGATATGATCCGAAGTACCTTATCAGGACTGTGATTATTCCTATTCCCACTCCATATAGTATCATACCTTTCTTGCTCATAGGAGATGTCACATAGTCTGTGGCCATAAATATGGAGCCTAACAATATACCTCCTGAGAGGATATTAAAGAGAGGATCTGTGTACTGTTCCGGATTGACAACCCAGAAGATACCTGTGAATAGTGCTACTGTAATTATGATTGAAAGAGGAATATGTACTGAAATCACCCTTCTGTATAGAAGATATGCAAAACCTATTAGTAGTGCCAGTGCCGATACCTCGCCGACAGAGCCTCCTATCTTACTGAAGAGCATCTGCATATAAGAGAAATTGTGTGTCTGGAATATCTGTTCCAATGACAAGCCTTGTGCAAGTCCCTCTTTTACAATTGAAAGGGCTGTTGCCCCTGAGGAGGCATCTATACCCTCCCTGAACCATGATGCCGGTATTGTCCAATCCGTCATTAGCACCGGAAAGGATACCAGGAGGAATACTCGGCCGACAAGCGCAGGATTGAATAGATTCTGGCCAAGCCCGCCGAATGTAAGTTTGGCAACACCTATGGCAACTATTGAGCCGATAAGCATAAGCCACCATGGTGAGTTTGGAGGCAGGTTCAGTGCCAAAAGCAATCCTGTTACCGCTGCCGAATAATCACCAATTGTAACAGTACACTTTATTAGATATCTCTGAATTACATATTCAACTGCAACACATGTCACAACTCCGACAAGGGCCAGTTTTATTGCCGAGAATCCGAAGAAATATATGGATACCAACAATGAGGGCACCAGGGCGATGATGACATCTCTCATAAGGCTCTTGGTGGTCTGTGGACCATGTATGTGGGGAGCCGGAGATACAAGTAATTTTTTCATCCGTAAATTATTAAATTATCCAATCCTTATTCTCTACTTTTTTGGCCTGCTTCTCATGATTTTCAAGACTTTAGCCTTGGAAAGCCTTATGGTGTCCAGTAATGGAATGTTTGCAGGACATGAATAGAGGCAACATCCGCACTCAATACAATCCTGAACCATGTTCTCCTCCAGCTCCTCCATCCTGTCGGCTCTTGCCAGTCTGTTGAGCAGATATGGCTGTAACCCCATCGGACAAGCTTCGACACACTTTGCACACCTGATACAGTTTCTTTCGTGACCTCTCTTTGTCTCCTCTTCTGTCAGCAAAAGAAGGCCGGAAGTACTTTTTACAGATGCGGCATCCATACAGGCAACAGCTTTTCCCATCATCGGACCTCCGCTGATAAGCTTGACTGCATCTTTCGGGAATCCGCCGATTGCAAACATCATTGTATCAAATGTTGTCCCCACTCTGAGCCTGAAGTTACGCTGTTCAGTCATACATTTTCCTGTAACTGTGACTATTCCGTCAATAAGAGGTTTGTTTTTCTGAACTGCTTCATATACTGCAAGTGCTGTTCCAACATTCTGGACAACAGCGCCGGTATCTATAGGCAAACCCATTGAAGGTACCCTTCTTCCGGTTATTGCATCAATAAGCTGCTTCTCACCTCCTTGCGGATATCTCTTTTTCAATGATACAATCTTTATATCGGGATAGCCTTTCTCAGCAATGCTTTTCATGCTCTTTACAGCCTTTGGCTTATTCTCCTCTATGCCCACATAAGCCTTTGACACACCAAGAGCCTTCATCATGATTCTCACACCGATGAGTATCTCTTCAGGATTTTCCAACATTATCCTATAGTCTGATGTAAGATATGGCTCACACTCGGAACCGTTTATAAGCAGCACATCAGCCACCTTACCCGGAGGAGGGGTCAGCTTAATATGTGTCGGGAAGGCCGCTCCGCCCAGACCAACAACGCCGCACTCTGCTATTC
The DNA here is from genome assembly GCA_028690215.1 of Bacteroidales bacterium. GTDB lineage: Bacteria > Bacteroidota > Bacteroidia > Bacteroidales > UBA932 > Bact-08. The sequence continues at coordinate 49,799 of JAQVBQ010000001.1, forward strand.
TCTTTATTATCTCCTCTTTCCCGAGTTTGATATCCCGGACAATCTCATTGCTTCTGTCAATAGTCTCAATCCATTCGTCCCCTTCAACATCTACAACTACATGTTGAACCGGATTCCCGGCAAGGTCAGGTAACATCTCAACTGATCTTACTGTTCCTGATACAGATGAGTGAATATTACCGGAGATGAAACCGGAAGCCTTTGCTATCAACTGCCCTACCTTAACTTTGTCACCTTTAGCCACTATTGGTTCAGCCGGTGCACCAAGATGCTGCGACATAGAAATATATGCTGTCTCCACCAACGGGAAGTTCTCTATAGCCGCATCTTTGGATATTTTATTGTCGTGAGGATGAATTCCTCCTATTGAAAATGTTTTGCTCATATCCTCTCAATTACTGTTCAACCAATGGAGAATCCTCCTTTTTTGGAACCCTTACAGGGAAGTTAACCTCCCATATGGCATGTGTCGGGCACTCGACTACACATTTACGGCAAAGCTTACATTTATTATAGTCTATGTAAGCAAGGTTGGATGTTATGGTAATTGCATCGTAGGCACAAACCTTCTGACACTTTGTACATCCAATACATGCAACCGCACAAGCCTTCTTGGCAACCCCGCCTTTATCTTTATTCACACAGGACACAAAAATTCGCCTGCTCTTTATACCCTTATTTCTCAGTTCTATTATCATCTTAGGGCAAGCCTTCACACAAGCCCCGCATGCAGTACATTTATTCTCGTCAACCTCAGGAAGACCTGTCCTCGGATCCATTTTAATTGCATCAAACTGACAAGAGAGTACACAATCACCGTGACCAAGGCATCCATACTTACATGCCGTATCACCCGAGTAGAACGAAGCCATCACTGCACATGATGAAAAACCATCATAGTTATTTGTTTTGGGTCTGTTATCGCAGTTCCCGTTACATCTCACAACTGCCACCTGAGGGGTCTTTTCTGCCACCTCCATACCGAGATACTTTGCAACCTGCTTCATAACCTCATTTCCACCTACCGGGCAGAAATTCTTTTCAAGGTTTTCAGCTTTAACACATGATTCTGCAAAAGCCCTGCAGCCGGCAAAACCGCAACCTCCGCAGTTGGCACCGGGGAGAATTGCCTGAACATCGTCAATCCTTGGGTCTTCCTCAACCTTAAACTTCTGGGCGACGAAATAGAGTATCAGCGCCAGAAGGATGCCGAGAATACTTAAGGACAAGATCGTAAACAATACAGTATTCATTATTTATCTAATTTCTCTAAAGTAAATACAAATTCCTTTTTTATTCTATCCTTTAGAAGGTAAATGATTAAAAAGTAGAAGGCTAAGGCACCTATAATGGACAGACCTATTAGTATCTCCGAAACTTTAAAAGTTGACAAAAGTAGCAATAAAAACAAAAGAATGATCAAAGGAATCAAATAAGATAGCCATAGGGCCTTAAAACCCAAACTCCTTTTCAGGACTACCTTAACCCTCTCTCCCTTCTCGTATAAATCAAATCCATTTGCCGGTATCTGAATAACACCACTCTCCGAATCCGCTGCACTGCACATGCCTTTTGCCCCACATGATGAACACGCTGATTGGCGCACCATCTCCACTGAGACAAAATTTTGATCTACATCAATTACAACGCCCTCATGCTCAACATTATCATTTTTTTTGCTCATTTTATCTTGCTTTTTAATGGATATTTTAAATTTGAAAACTCTGTAAGTCTTGCCATTATATCTCCCACCTGTATTGGTGTCTCTATCTGGAGAGGAACCCTGTTTTCGTCAGCCGACAACCAGATAACAATGTTCTCGCTACCCTTGAATACATTTCCCGACAGAGCTGCCACCTCGATTTTGTATGTGTTGAAAACACCAAGCCCGATTACTTTTTTAACCTCCCTACCACTATATGTATACTTAATTGTGTAAAGTTTACCATCAAGGGCGAAACTCGCTTTAGAGGCCTCGCCAAGACTCTTTGTGGAAAAATTCTCGTTTCTTATGGCATATATAAGAGAGAGCAAGTCGTATGTCTTTGTCTGGACTTTGTGGAGAGTATCTCTATAGGGAGCCTCCCTCTTTTTAAAAGATGCCTTTATTCTGTTATCCTTAAGGAAATAGATATGATTCTTCATCTTATACTTACCCTCAAGGACATCCCTGTAAAAATAGAGAGGGACCACCCCTTCCGGGTAGAAACGGGATTCATAGTAATCCCTTACCTTAAAAAAGATATCATAGAATTTGAAACTCCTTCCGTTTGCCTTGGCCACGTAATACAGCCCAGAGCTATCTTTCATCTGATCGATTGTGAAAACGACATCACCCACATCAGTATTTATGGAGGCCCACTGATATCTTAACAGATAACGCAATCTCTCTCCGGGACCGAATGCCTGAAGACTCTCCTTTTGTGCAAAACCCTCGACATTGAGGAGAAGTATGACAATCAATGAGAGGAGCCTTTTCATCTAAAAATCCTTGTCAAATTCTGAGTTTGACATAAACTCGGCACCATTCATCTTTGATGAGAAGGTCTCTATCCTGTCATTTGAGAATACATCCATATCAAGCTTGGCATCTGTGGAATCCACAAACCTCACCTCAGAGTGGCGGAATTTCATCTGTACATCCCTTACTTCACCGTTTCTGTGCTTAGCTATGATTATATCTGTCAAACCGACCAGTTCCGGATGCTCTTCAGAAGATGCATAATAGTCCGGTCTATGAATGAACATTACAATATCGGCATCCTGCTCAATTGCACCCGACTCACGAAGGTCGCTCAACTGAGGCCTCTTGGTGCCACCTCTTGTCTCTACGGCACGACTCAACTGAGAAAGTGCTATTATCGGAATATTCAACTCTTTTGCAATGGCTTTAAGTGAGCGTGAAATTGCAGATACCTCCTGCTCCCTCATACCCTTCAATTCAGGAGGACCTGTCATGAGCTGAAGGTAGTCAATTATGATCATTTTTACCCCTGCATTAGCTACCAGCCTCCTTGCCTTTGAACGGAACTCGTATATTGATAATGACGGGGTGTCATCTATATAAAGAGGTGCTTTCACCAATTTGTTAAGCTTTGTGTTCAGCTGTTCCCACTCATAGTCCTCCAGCTTCTTACCTCCCTTAATCTTATCCGGCTCAAGACCGGTTTCACTTATCATCAACCTCTTTGCAAGAAGCAGTGATGACATCTCAAGAGAGAAAAAGGCAACAGGCACATTGTGATCAACAGACATGTTTCTGGCCATTGTAAGGACGAATGCAGTCTTACCCATTGAAGGACGAGCTGCAACAATAATAAGGTCTGAAGGTTGCCATCCTAAAGTAACCCTGTCAATAGAGGTATAACCCGAAGGTACTCCACTGAGTCCGTTTGCCTGAGTCTGGGTATTCTGCAAATCCTCTATGGCTTCAGATATGATATATTGAATAGCCTGTGTATCCCTCTTCATATTCCTGTCGGAAAGAGTGAATATCTTCTGCTGGGTAGAATCCAGCAGATCATCCACAGGCAGTGTGTCATCAAACGAATCTCTCTGAATCTGGTATGAGATAGATATGAGCTCTCTCTGGATATATTTCTGAAGAAGTATCTTTGAGTGGTAGTCAATATGAGCTGCAGCTCCAATCTTCATACTTAGCTGGCTAAGGTAAAGTGTACCTCCTACAGCATCAAGCTCTCCGGTTTTGTTTAGCTCCTCAGATACTGTGAATATGTCCACAGGAGCGTGTCTGGTAGCAAGGGCAACTATTGCAGAAAAAATCTTTCTGTTGCTCTCCTTGTAGAAACAGTCAGGAATCAAGGTGTCCACAACATCAGTCACAGCATCGGGCTCAAGCATCAGTGCTCCGAGTACTGCCTCTTCTATGTCTATGGCCTGAGGCGGTTTCTTACCCATCTCAAGACTAAGTACATCTATGCCTTTATCGGGATTCTCCTTCTTTTTGAACTGTGTTTTAGCCATCTAATACTCCTTTATCTTTCAAAATGTCATTTTATCCAAAACCCGTAAAATCTTTTCAACTGCAAAATCTATCTCATCCTCTGATATACAGAGTGGCGGTGCAATTCTGAAAGCTGTATCGCTGGAGAGGAACCAATCTGTCATGACATCCTCCTCCAGAAGTAACCTTACAGCCCTCTCTCCTGCTCCGGGGTGACCAAGCTCAACCGCCATCAACAGTCCTGAAGACCTTATCTCCTTGACTCCCGGGTGTTTTTTTATCTTATCAGCAAACCTCTCCGATTTCTCCTCAACCTTGTCTATCCACCCTTCACGCAATAATACTCTCAACGATGCAAGAGCTGCAGCACATGATACCGGATGCCCCCCAAATGTGGTTATGTGTCCCAATGCGGGGTTATATTGCCACTTCTCCATCAACTCCCGGGATGCAACAAGCGCACCCAACGGCATACCTCCACCCAATGCTTTTGCTAAGGTAATAATATCCGGTATAATTCCATACTTCTGGAAAGCAAAAAGTCGTCCGCAACGGCCGAACCCTGTCTGTATCTCATCTAAAATAAGGAGAGCACCAACTTCATCACATTTTTTTCTCAATGCTTCCAGATAACCGGGTATCGGAGGAATTATCCCTGCCTCACCCTGTACAGGCTCAATGATAACTGCCGCAGTCCTTCTGTTTATTAATTTTAGATCCTCTGTACTGTTGAATCTTATATGACTTACACCCGGAATAAGAGGCCTGAAGGAGCGTTTCAACTCCTCATCCGTCATCAGGCTCATTACTCCCTGGGTACTGCCGTGGTAGCAGTTATAGCAACTGATAATCTCTCCTCTGCCTGTAACTCGTTTCGCCAGCTTTATTGCCGCCTCGTTGGCTTCGCTTCCCGAATTGACATAATATACACTGTTCAGGCTCTCCGGCAATAATGAAGTCAGCAAGGTTGCATGCTCAACTTGTGGTGCTTGTATTACCTCCCCGTAGACCATAAGGTGCATATGGCTCTCAACCTGACGTACCACAGCATCCATAACCTCTCTGTTTGCGTGTCCCACATTGGAGACAGCCACGCCCGAGACAAGATCCAGAATTTTCCTGCCATCAGTGCCGTATAAAAAAACGCCCTCTGCCCTATTGATCTCAAGACCAAAAGGAGAGGGGGACGTTTGAGCTACATGCCTGAAGAAAAGTTCCCTTAAAGTATAGGGCATCTTTGACATTTATTCCTTCTCGTAGTCTGCACTTACGAGGATTCTTCCACAATATTCACAAACGATTATCTTCTTGCTGGAAGCGATATCCATCTGTCTTTGAGGTGGTATCTTATTGAAACAGCCGGCACATGCATCCCTTCTTACTGTAACCACTGCAAGGCCATTTCTTGCATTTGAACGTACCTTTTTGTATGCTGCAAGCATTCTCATATCGATTTGAGAAGCTATCTCCTCTGACTTCTTGATCAGTTCCTTCTCCTCCTTGGCTGTTTCAGCAATAATTGAGTCAAGCTCACTCTTCTTGTTCTCAAGATCTATCGCTCTCTCCTTTATTGCATCCTGTGCAGCAGCAACGGCCTCTTTCTTCTCTGCAAGCGCTAAGGTCTTCTCCTTAATAATCTTCTCAGCATGCTGAACTTCAAGACCCTGATACTCTATCTCCTTTGTAAGAGAGTCGTATTCACGGTTGTTCTTTACATTGTTTTGCTGACTAGTGTATTTTTCAATAAGAGATTTTGAATTATCCAGATCTATCTTCTTCTGGGAAACCAGCTTCTCAATCTCCTTGAGTTCAACCTGAAGATTATCAAGCCTGGTCTTAAGTCCCTGTATATCATCCTCCAGATCCTGAACCTCAAGCGGGAGCTCTCCTCTAAGAAGATGTATCTTATCTATCTTACTGTCTGTCTGTTGTAGATCGTATAAAAGACGCAGCTTTGTCTCCATACTGAGGTCACCCTCATTGGAAGTCTTCTGCAAAGAAATGAAAGTTCCTCCGTCCAGAGGGGTTTCAATAGTGATTTTTGGTTTAGCTGTTGCCATAATCTATTATTAAAAGTAGTGTATGGGATTATTATTTTTCGCTGCAATGCGAACTGCAAATGTAGGCAATTTTTTTAAAAGAATATCTTTTATCACTTCGAGTACACCCGTCTCACTTTCATAATGACCTATATCCATTATTGTAAAGCCTTTTTCTGTGAAAAAGAGATGATATGAGATGTCTCCTGTAATATATACCTGTGCTCCGATGTTGAAAGCGTCATCTGCAAACGAAGAGCCACTACCTCCGCAAAGGGCAACTCTGCTTACCTTATCCTTAGGAGCAGCGGAACTTTTTATACACATTACATTGAACTCTCTCTTTACTTTTTCCACAAGTTCGCCATAGGACATTGGCTGCGGAAGATCCCCGACCAAACCTGTGCCTGTCTCTCCTGAAGGATCCGGTTTAAGAAAAGATAAATTTTCAAGACCCAGTTTCTGAGCCATTTTTCCGCTTACGCCACTGATTACTTTATCCATATTTGTATGGAGCGAGTATATCACCAGATCTTCCTTTATAGCTTTGATGAGCATCCTTCCTGTGTTGGTATCCGGCGTAATCTGTTTTACACCCCTGAATATTAAGGGATGATGCGTAATGATCATATTTGTTCCTGTAGCAACTGCCTCTTCTATAACCTCTTCAGTACAATCAAGGGCAAGTATGGCGGATTTAACCTCCGTTCCTAAGTCTCCCACAGATAATCCTGAATTATCCCAACTCTCCTGTATGGCAGTCGGTGCAACAGATTCAAGCAACTCTATAATATCGCCGGCCTTCATCACAACGAATCTGCAATCTCTGTCAATCTGGTCTTTATGCTGTTCAGAGAGGTTATAACATCAACCCTCCGGTCAACACCGCTTTTGTTGTCCTTCATCCTGCTTGCCGCCCCTTCCAGTGTCATGCCCCGCTCTTTTACAAGATAATGGATAACCTTAAAATTTGAAACATCGTCAGCAGTGAAGAGTCTGTTTCCCTTCTTGTTCCTTGCCGGCCTGATATAATCCGGGAACTTCTGTGCCCAGAACCTTACAAGAGATGTGTTCTCATCAAGGATTTCAGCCACCTCACCTATTGTGTAGTACAGCTTCTCTACTTTGAATTCTTTGTACGGCATGGTTGAATATTTTAAATTACTAATCCAGAGACTGACCGCTGCTCATGGCAATCACCTTCATCTCCCGGTACTCCTCGGGAGAGAGGTCTGCAAAGAAATAATCCACAGGGTCCATAATATCATCGTTATGTAATATTTCATAGTGAAGGTGAGGAGCGAAAGAGAGACCACTGTTTCCCACACGGGCTACAACAGATCCCTGCTTTACAGGCTGGCCCTTTCTGACCAGAATATCGCCAAGGTGCGCATATTTTGTCATGTAACCGTTCTGATGTGCAATAATCAGGACATTTCCCCTACCCTTGTCGCCTGTCTTTGTAATATCCTTAACAACACCATCTGCGGTTGCCACCACTTGAGTTCCCAAAGATGCGAGAAGATCAAGTCCTGTGTGTTCGACAGATGTCTTAAAAAAAGGATGGATTCTTTTTCCCACACCTGCTCCTGTCTGTGAAACATCCAGCCCTTTGACAGGAAGAATAGACGGAATCGATTTTACATCCGGATTGTTTTTCAGAACATTTTTTATCGCCTCAATCTTTGCATTATGTTCAACTAGCAAAGTCTCTGCATTCTTGACCTTTGAGGCAGTCAATGCAACTAGTCGAATATCGGATGATGAATCCAGCTGTGCATAAAGACTGGCTCTGTTTTTCACGGGAAAAATATCAGGTGGTTCCGACTTGAAAATACTTTGGTATATCTCCTTATCTCTCTCCTCAAGGTTTGCAATGACATTGTCAAGGACCTCCATCTTCTCAACCGCCTTTTTGTACTCCTGTGCCTTAAGCTGGTTCTCCTTCACAAGAAGCTCCTCCTTGGAGGTGTTGAAAAAGACCGCAACAATCAAATAATAGAAAATGGCAAGCAGGATACTAATCAGCACATAGTTCATCACAACACGGACCTTGCCCGTGATGCCTAACTTATCCTCAACAAATTTTAACTGATCTTTATTGAATTTGTACTTACTCATAACATTCTATTATCCCTTAGGTGTCACCATGGCAAGGAACTCATCGGGCTTAATATCTCTGTTATAGTAATTCAAAGGATTTACAGGACGACCCTGATAGATTACCTCATAGTGGAGATGTGGTCCTTTTGACCTGCCGGTATTTCCCATCAATGCAATCTGCTCCCCTCTCCTTACCTGTCTGCCCATAACAACAAGAGTTGCCTTCAGGTGGGCATAACGGGTTTTATATCCAAAACCATGGTCAACAAGAATAAAGTTCCCGTATCCGAAGAAGTCATATCCTATTTCAACAATCTTTCCGTTTCCTGTCGCATAGACAGGTTCTCCGATAGGTCCCGAAAGGTCAATGCCTGAGTGCATCCTGTAGCGACCGTTGAAAGGATCGGGACGATATCCGAAGCTGCTTGAGAAGCGAATTCTGTGTCCGGCAACATTTATCGGGGGAATTGCAGGAACACTCAGAGCCAGTTTATCCGCGTTCTTTGCCTGAAGCAAAACTTCATCAAAAGATTTCGACTGAACGAATGCCTTTTTGTAAAGCACATCCATATTTTCAGCTGTTCTGGTCAGAATCCCCGAATTGTCAATATTTTTTAGATAGGAGTATCTGTCCACTCCTCCGAAGCCCGCATCACGCACCTCTTGAGGAATCTCCTCCATACCGAAAATAGGTCTGTAGATATAGTTGTCCCTCATCTGTAATGAGAGCAGAGAGTTGTTAGCCTCCTTAAACCTTTTGTTCATAAGGTCTAGCTTGTTTGTAAGCTCCTCTGACTCCCTCAAAAGAGTCATCATCTTAGGTGTTTCCAGCCCGAAGTACCTCGTATAAACCAGATAATAGACTGAACTGGTAAGTATACTGAGTAGAAATATTATAAAACCCTTTGAAAACTTGGCGCGTAACGGTATCTTGTGAATCTCGTATGCCAACGTCTCCGGATTGAATTTATATCTACGTTTTTTGGGCATATAAAAATTGAGGCTAAATTTGTGCAAATTTAAATAATTTTAAATAAAAACCTATTTTTGTGGTCCATTTAGAACCAACCAAATATGACATCAAAAGAAATCCGAGATAAATTTCTGACGTTTTTTGCAAGCAAACATCACGCCATAGTACCATCAGCACCGATGGTTGTTAAGAACGACCCGACGCTAATGTTCACAAATGCCGGTATGAACCAGTTCAAAGACTGGTTTTTGGGGAACTCCCCGGCCAAACACACAAGAGTGACAGACTCTCAGAAATGCCTTCGTGTAAGCGGCAAGCACAACGACCTTGAGGAGGTTGGACACGACAGCTATCACCACACAATGTTCGAGATGCTCGGCAACTGGAGCTTCGGCGACTATTTCAAGAAAGAGGCAATCGAGTGGGCGTGGGAACTGCTCTATAATGTTTATGGAATTGATAAAGACCGGCTTTACGTCACAGTCTTTGAGGGAAGTACGGAAGACAAGATATCTGCTGATGATGAGGCCAGGAACTTCTGGCTGCAGTATCTTCCTGCCGAGAGAATAATAAACGGGAACAAGAAGGATAACTTCTGGGAGATGGGCGATACAGGTCCATGCGGCCCTTGCAGCGAGATACACGTGGATATCCGAAACGAAGAGGACAGAAAAAAAATTGATGGTGCATCTCTTGTCAACAAGGGCAATCCTTTGGTAATTGAGATATGGAATCTCGTTTTCATCCAGTATAACAGAAAAGCAAGCGGAGAACTTGTACAGCTTCCGCAAAAACATGTTGACACAGGAATGGGGCTCGAGAGATTGTGCATGGTTCTTCAGGGAAAACAGAGCAACTATGACACTGATCTCTTTACAACTATGATTTCCTCGATTTCCCGTCTTTGCGGGAAAAGTTATCTTGAATCACCGCAGATATCTGTTGCAATGAGGGTTATAGCAGACCATATCAGAGCTATAAGCTTCTCAATCGCAGACGGACAACTTCCGTCAAATGTCAAGGCCGGATATGTGATAAGAAGAATCCTGCGTAGAGCAGTGCGTTATTCATACACCTTCCTCGATATGGATCAGCCGTTCCTCTGCAGGCTTGTTCCGACCCTTGTGGATGATCTCGGCTCTGCATATCCAGAATTGGTGAAGCAACAGCAACTCATAGAGAAGGTAATCAGAGAGGAGGAGGAGGCATTCCTCAGGACTTTAGACAAGGGCATCCGACTCATGGACACTTTGATGGAGAAAAGCAAGGAGACCAAACTAATATCGGGAGAAGAGGCCTTTACGCTATACGACACTTATGGTTTCCCGATCGACCTCAGCGAATTGATTGCCAAGGAACACGGTTACAAGATTGATCTGACAGCATTTGAAAACGAACTGGCAAAACAGAAAGAGAGGAGCCGCAATGCAACCTCCACAGAAGAGGGAGACTGGATTGACGTTCATCCTTACAACGGGGTAATCTTTGTTGGTTACGACAAGATTGAGGAGCAGGTAAAGATTGTAAGATACAGGAAAGTAAAGGCTAAGAACAAAGAGTACTACCAGCTTGTATTTGACAAGAGTCCTTTTTACGCTGAAAGCGGAGGACAGATAGGTGATACAGGATACATCGAATCTCCTGACGGAACAAGGACAGCTATCACCAACACCATTAAGGAGAACAATCTCATAATACATATTTCCGATACTCTTCCGGCTTCACTGGAATCCACATTCACTGCCAGGATTGATCTGAAAAAGAGAGAGACCACTGCAAACAACCATACAGCGACCCACTTGCTTCACAAGGCGTTGAGAGAGTTGCTCGGAACACATATCGAACAAAAGGGATCACTTGTCAACTATAACTATTTCAGATTTGACTTCTCTCACTATGAAAAGATTGACGATGCAATGATCCGTCGGGTGGAAAATCGCGTGAATGAGCTGATCAGAGAGAATGCGCAGAAAGATGAGATGAGGGAGATTCCTGTGGACGAGGCAAGAAAAATGGGGGCAATGGCACTCTTTGGAGAGAAGTACGGAGATAAGGTAAGGGTCATACGTTTCAACGACTCTATCGAACTCTGCGGAGGAACACACACATCAGCCACCGGAAATATCGGTTATTTCAAGATTCTTTCAGAGTCTGCAATTGCCGCAGGTGTACGAAGGATTGAGGCCACAACAGGCGAATATGCCGAAAAGATAATTGAACAACAGGAGGATATGATCAGGACCATCAAAGGTTTGCTGAACAACAATCCAAACCCTGTATCGAGTATCCAGAAGCTTGTAGAGGAAAATGAGGCTCTGCGTAAGAGTGTTGAAGAGGAGATGAGGGAGAAGGCAAAACGTGTGAAAGATGCCCTTATCGCCAATGCCACTACAATTAATGGAATGAATATTGTAACAATGTCAGGGGTTTACCCTGCAGACTTCGTCAAGAACATTGCCTTCATGATTCACAAAGAGATGACCAAGACAGTTTTTGTCGCAGGTTGCGAGTTTGAAGGAAAGGCAAATCTCTCGCTGATGTACACTGATGACATTATCGCCATGGGATATAACGCCTCTAAAGACATCAGAGAGGCTGCTCCTCTGATCAACGGCGGAGGCGGAGGCCAAAACTTCTTCGCCAGTGCGGGAGGTAAAAAACCTGAGGGATTGGCAGCTGCCATCTCCAAATTAACAGAACTGGCTACACAACACAAGTGAAAAAGATTGACCAATTCATACTAAAATCATTTTTAGGACCTTTTGTCTTAACATTTTTGATAGTCACCTTCGCCCTGCTATTACAATTCCTTTGGTTGTACATAGATGAACTTGTGGGCAAGGGACTGGGTTTTGGTGTGATTGCCGAGTTTCTGGGATGGGGTGCGGCAACATTGATTCCTCTTGCACTTCCGCTTGCAACATTGTTCTCATCAATCATGACTATGGGTGGATTCGGGGAGAACAGCGAGCTGCTGGCCATGAAAGCTGCCGGCATCTCATTGCCGAGAATCCTTTCACCATTGATTGTACTCTCTTTCTTCATAAGCATAGGAGCATTCTTCGCCGCCAACAACCTTATCCCAGTGGCATACAACAACATATATGCACTCAGGGATGATATTGGAAAGACAAAGGAGGAGATCAGGATTCCGACAGGAGTATTCTATGATGGTATTGAGGGTTACAACATCAGGATAGACAGAAGGGATAAAAAGACCGGGAACATATATGGTGTGATGGTTTACAACCACGCATCCAGGAGCAGCAACAGCCTCACAATAGCAGACTCCGGATCCATAAAGCTCACATCAGACAAGGCGAATCTGATCTTTACACTTCACAACGGATACTCATACGAGGAGCCGTATCACAATATGTCAGATACTGCCTATGCCCTTCAAAGAATCGGATTCAACAAGCAGGAGCTGATTATCTCTCTGGAGAATTACGCTTTTAAACGCTCTGATGCAAACAGATTCAGCAAAGAGGTTATGTCGCAGAATCTTAAGCAACTCTCCCACGCAAGGGATTCTCTTGATTCTGCCTATGTGATAGTTAAAGGAAGACAATTACAGGATCTTCTTGCATCCGGAGGCCTTACTTCGCCGAATCAGCTGGACTCCTTTCAGTTCAAACAATACCAGACAGAGTTTGATATAGACTCTCTTGCTAAGTTCGAGACCCTGTATGATGAACAACTTGCGTTGGAGGGAGCACTCTCTGCAACACTTGAGGCAACATCCGTGCTGGACAATTACCAGCTTGATGAATACCGCTACTCATATCCTCTGAGAAAAGTAAGAGTGGAACGTTTCAGAAAGTTCACACTCTCATTTGCGTGTTTCATTTTCTTCTTCATCGGGGCACCTCTGGGGGCGATTATCCGTAAAGGAGGTCTGGGAACCCCGGTTGTTGTTTCGATGTTCTTCTTTGTCATCTACTGGGTAGTTGACATAAGCGGAAAGAAACTTGCAACGGACGGAGTTGTTACACCGGCCATGGGAACACTTATCTCAACCTTTGTCCTTCTTCCTATGGGTGTCTATCTGACATGGAAATCGACAAAGGACTCATCGCTCTTCAATGCAGAGATATATAAGAACTTCTTCAAAAGAGTTATAAGATTGAATTTTAAGAAAGAGAGATATGAGGAAGAGTGATTTAAAGATAGTCTTCATGGGCACACCGGGTTTCGCTGTGGCTCAGTTGGAAAAGATTCTGGAAAACGGATTTAATGTGGTTGCTGTTGTTACGGCTCCCGACAAACCTGCCGGCAGAGGTATGGCTCTCACCAGCAGTGAAGTAAAAAAGTATGCCATAACCAGAGATATACCTGTTCTTCAGCCGCTCTCTCTCAAAAGCGAGGAGTTCCTTGAAACACTGAAATCATATCAGGCAGATCTCTTTATAGTGGTTGCATTCCGTATGCTTCCTAAGATTGTCTGGTCAATGCCCGCTCTGGGAACATTCAACCTGCACGCTTCACTCCTGCCCGATTACCGTGGCGCAGCCCCGATAAATCATGTAATAATCAACGGAGAGACAAAGACTGGTGTTACAACCTTCATGCTTGACGAGGAGATTGACACAGGAGAGCTCCTTAACAGAGAGGAGTGTGAGATAGAACCTAATGACGATTTCGGCACCCTTCACGACAAGCTGATGCATATCGGAGGCGAACTTGTTGTAAAGACTATTGATGATATAATTAATGGAATAACCGAGCCGATATTGCAGTCTTCTGTAGAGGCTCAGATGGGAGATGTCCATACAGCCCCCAAGCTGAACAAAGAGAACACAAGGATAAACTGGGAACTTCCTTCACAAAGTGTACACAACCTTGTGAGAGGGCTGAGCCCATATCCTACAGCACATACGGTTATTTCCGGAAAAGGGAAAGAGATCCCTGTAAAGATATTCAGGACATCATACAACGATCAGTCGCACGGATTGAAGCAAGGGACGATAATTTCCGACGGCAAACAGGAGCTTAAAGTAGCATGCGGGAGCGGATTTGTCAACATTCTCGAACTCCAGATTGCAGGCAAGAAAAGAATGACAATCAAAGAATTCCTGGCAGGCTTCAGAGATTCTGAACTCTACATGTTTATCTAATGAAAGCTTACGTCATACTGGCAGACGGAGATTATCCGAGACACCCTGCAGCAGTTGAACTACTCAGGAGTGCATCCGGGATAGTATGTTGTGACGGAGCTGCAGCAAAGTTGATAGAAAATGGTTTTGTCCCCGATGCTATCGTGGGTGACATGGACAGCCTGAATAACGATTTTCAGCAAAAATACCGGGAAATTATTCATCGTGACCCCGACCAGGAGACAAATGATCTCACAAAAGCCGTTTACTACACACTGACCCTATTTCCTGACAAAATTTACATACTTGGTGCAACAGGACTCAGAGAAGACCACACATTGGGAAACATATCCCTTCTGGCATCCTACAGCGAAAAAACGGGGATACCTGTAGAGATGTATACTGACTACGGGAAGTTCTTCTCTATTGAGGGTGATGTCGAAATTTCAATGCAAAAGGGAGGGCAGATCTCCCTCTTTGCCCTTGATCCCCGGACCAGAATCATATCTGAAGGTCTTAAATTCCCTCTCAAAGAGGTGATTTTTGACTGTTGGTGGAAAGGAACACTGAACGAAGCTACTTCTAACTTAGTAAGACTAAGTATAAACATGGGAAAAGTAATCGTTTTTCAACCGTTTTAAATAAAAAAGAGGGTATCACGATGATACCCTCCTTTTCAATTACCTATCGGATGTTATTTTTAGACAAGTTTGTTGAGGTCTGCACCAGCTTTAAACCTTACAACATTCTTTGCTGCAATTTTAATGTTCTTGCCTGTGCGAGGATTCCTACCATTTCTGGCATTTCTCTTAACAACTGAGAATGAGCCAAAACCAACCAGTGTCAGTCTTTCTCCTTTCTTCATAGTTTCTCCGGCTGCGTCTACAAATGCATCCAATGCTTTTCTGGCATCAACTTTAGTAATGTTGGCCTTACCAGCGATAGCTGAAATTAATTCTGCTTTATTCATAATTTAGTTATTAGGTTGTTGAATTCCTTGGGGTTGATGCAAATTTAGTTTTTTAATTTTTAAAAAACAATAGGATTTTCCAGATAGTTACAATTTTTTTTGATATAAAAGTTGCGTTACAACTCCCTCTAGGTGCGACATTTCTGATTTAAACTTTCTGAAAGAATCACTTTTAGGGAAAAACGGACGATGTTTTTTCATCTCGTTCAGCTTCTCGATCTTATCTATCAACTCTCCCTCTTGTTGATCTATAATGTGTCCTCGGAAGAGTTCCCATATATAGTCAACTGCCTGTGCTGACGGGTGTAACATATCTTCTGCATAGAAACGATAATCCCTTAGCTCGTCCATAAACACCTCATATGCAGGAAAATAGAAAACGTTGAGAAAGTTCTTTCTCATCTCCTCTATTGCAAGAAGCAGTGTTGCCTTACTTAACTGATTCTCATGTGCGCCATCCTTCCAATGCCTTACAGGGCTCACAGTGAACAGCCATTTTTTATCAGGATTCGCCTCTATGAAGGGTGATAACAGCCCGACACTCTCTCCGATTGAAAGCTGCTCCCTGGCAAACTCTTTTCCCGGAAGTTTATGGCAATTACTCACTAAAATATTTTTGCTTTTTAACCTGTAAACCCACCTTGTTCCAAGTGTGATCATCACCCATTGTGACGAAATAAAGTGTTCGGAACTCTTTTGAAGCGAAGAATTGATGCTTTCAAGAAGCCCCTCTTCTGTATAATCGGCAAATTGAGAACTGTGAAAAAGACTTTTCCAAACATCCCCGTCTGCTATAACGTCTCCCTTCTCGAATCTCCTGCCGGTGCCTAGACGGTCCAGAGCCGATGCCACTGAAGCGGGATTGTATAGTACACCAAAAGGGTTGACACAAATATTAAAACGAAGTGACTCCATCCTTGAACCTATCTCATCGGAAAAGCAGGAGCCGAGAGAGATTATTTTATCCCTGTATGATATCTTTTGTTCGAAATCCTCTATCGGAACCTTGGTCGAAAATTTCATGTCGTCATAAGTTTCTCTAAGTTATTTTTAATTTTTGATATTCCTGCCCTTTTTAGTGGGGAATTTTTGAATATTTCCTTATAATCATCCTCGGATAAGCCGGCCCAATCTTCAGGCAAAAATTCAACCATTTTTTTACCATGTGCGGAAGAGTATAGCGGTGAGAATTCCGGCCATGTTGTAAACCTACCCCTGTTTGTCCACGGACAGGCCTCAATGCAAATGTCACAGCCGAAAATATAGCCTGAATGAGTCACCTTGAACTCCTCCTCTTCATACACTCTCCTACTCTCTATGGTCTGATACGATATACATCTTCTCGCATCTATGATATAAGGGGCGGTCAGAGCACCTGTCGGACAGCCATCCAGACATCGCCTGCATTTTCCGCATCCATCTCTGACAATACTCTCGGAATATTTCATCTCAACATTGACCAGAATAATTCCAATCAGATTGTGTACACCATGTTTTTTGCTTATTAGAAGCCCATTCTTTCCAATAAATCCCAGCCCGGCCTCCCTTGCCCACAACCTTTCAAGAAGAGGGGCAGAATCGGTGAAAACCATTGCTTCCAGCTCCGGAATCTCAACCTTCATCCTGCGAACAATCTCTCTGAGTTTTTTCCTGATTACATCATGATAATCCTCCCCCCAGGCATAACTCGCAACCGAAGGGCACCCCGGCTGCTGTTTTTCGCTCTGCTTGTAGGGTGCCAGCATACAAATAACAGACTTTACCCCAGGCAATAACAGCGAAGGATCTTCACGTATATCCTGGTTTTTTTCAAGATATGCCATATCTCCATGTAAACCTTTTTCAAGCGATTCTCTGAAATTTATCATGGCATCTGTCATCAGACCGGCCTTTGCCACTCCGCAATCTGCAAACCCCAGTTCTTCAGCCCATCTTAATAGCAATTCGTCAATAGAGAGAGTTGTCATAGAATGATTTTTTCATTTTTTATTGAAAATATGTAATCAAAATGCAAGATTTACTATAAATTTTATACATTTGCCTACATTTTTCTTACAGCATTCTTTAAACACAAAGATATGAAAATCTTAGTAGTCGGAGCAGGTGGACAGATCGGAACGGAACTTATTCCCCATCTTCAGAAAACATATGGTGAAGATAACATTATTGCAGCAGATCTAAAAAGCGACATAGTTGACAGACTTTCAAAGTCTGCTCGCTCTGTTATGCTTGATGCAACTGATGCCGGTTCATATTCCGAAGTAATCAGGGAGTATAAGATTAATCGCATATACAATCTTGTTGCCCTTTTATCAGCAACAGGTGAGAAAAATCCCCAGATAGCCTGGAAGATCAATATGGGAGCTCTTCTGAACTCTCTTGAGATAGCAAAGGAGTACGGATGTGCACTGTTCACTCCCAGCTCTATAGGTGCTTTTGGAGAATCAACGCCACATACAAAAACACCTCAGGACACTGTCATGAGACCAAATACAATGTATGGAGTATGCAAGGTCTCCGGTGAGCTTTTAAGTGATTACTACCATCATAGATTCGGTGTTGATACCAGAAGCGTGAGATTTCCGGGTATTATATCAAACGGAGCTTTACCAGGCGGAGGAACAACAGACTATGCAGTGGAGGTTTTTTACGAAATTGTGAAAAGTGGAAGTTTTACATGCCCTATTCCCGAAAACTCGTATATGGACATGTTATATATGCCTGATGCACTAAGGGCATGTACCGAGCTTATGGATGCAGACCCTGCAGGACTAAAGCACAGGAACAGCTTCAATGTGACAGCAATGAGCTTCTCTCCTGAGATACTTTTTGCCGAGATCAAAAAACATGTACCCGAGGCAAAATTCAAATACGATATAGACCCTGTTAAAGCGGCAATAGCTGACTCATGGCCGGACTCTCTCGATGACTCTTGTGCAAGGGAGGAGTGGGGCTGGAAACCTGAATGGGATCTCTCCGGTATGGTTCAGGATATGCTAAAAGCGATCAGGGCCAAACTAGCCTGAAAGTTTCGCAAATCTGATTTCACAAAAGTCTGAATCTTCTATTTTGGAGCAATCCTGTACAGATAGTAGGCGATAATCCCGAATGTTATGTTCGGCACCCACAATGCAAGCCATGGAGGCATTACGCCCGAATGTACGAACATCTGGCTGAAACGGAGGAATAGAATATAGACAAAGCTCAGGGCTATACCGACACCCAGATTCATGCCAATACCACCGCGTCTCTTTCTTGAAGAGAGCGAGACTCCCATAATTGTTAGTATAAATGCAGAAAATGGTATGGCAAAGCGTGTGTGCTTCTCTATCTGGGCATATTTTACCCTCATGTCTCCTCTCATTTTCTGAGTCTTGATATAATCATCGAGCTCAAATAAATTGTAAGACTCAACGATGTTTGTCCTTTGATTGAGGTCCGTAACCTTCAGACTTAGCACTGTGTCAATCTGGTTACCCGAAACAATCTTCTCCCTGCCGTCCTGACTTGTCCTGAGGTAGTAATTGCTCAAAACCCAGCACTGCTTTGTAGTATCCCACTGTGCACTTTCAGCATTCAGCCTTGACTTGAGAGTGTGTCCCTCAATTGTCTCAAGCGTGAAATTTGATGCACGGTTGTCAACAGTGTTGAAAGACTGTATGTAGACATAGGTCCCCGGATGAAGCTGCAGGTGAATATTATTCCCCGCCACATAGGGCTTGTCCTTAAGGTATTTGTTCTGAAACTCGAGTCTCACCCTGTTGGCCGGAGGAATAATGAAAAGGTTCATCGATAGGCTGAACATGGCAATAAAAAAAGCCGATACAAGATATGGGTACAACATCCTGTTAAAACTTATACCACCGGCAAGAATTGCCACAATTTCACTGTTCGAGGCCATCTTGGAGGTAAAGAATATTACAGAGATGAAAACCAACAGAGGGCTGAAGAGATTTATATAGTATGGGACCATATTCCCGTAATAGTTGAAGACAATAGCCTTCAGAGGGGCCTCTTTTTCAACCAGGTTGTCAATCTTCTCACTTATATCAAATATTATTATAATCGCTATTATGACGGCAAGTATAAAGAGATATGTGCCAATAAACTTCTTTATAATATACTTGTCAATCTTGACAATATGATAGTTTGCCTTCATCAGAGTCTGGTCTCAAGTTTTTTCACCATAGAATTCTTCCAGGTCACAAAATCACCCTCTTTTATGTGCTGACGGGCCTGATCGACCAGCCATAGATAAAATGCCAGATTGTGCTCACTTGCTATCTGAGCGCCCAATATCTCGGAAGAGATGAAGAGATGCCTCAGATAAGACCTGGAATAGCATTTGTCAACAAAAGACGTTCCATTCTCGTCAATCGGAGAAAAATCGTCAGCCCACTTTTTATTCCTGATATTGATTATTCCCTCGGATGTGAAAAGCATGCCGTTGCGGGCATTTCTTGTAGGCATGACGCAATCGAACATATCAACCCCTCTTGCTATTCCCTCAAGTAAATTTGCGGGCGTACCCACCCCCATCAGATATCGTGGTTTATCCTTCGGTAGGATCGGGTCCAGCACCTCGAGCATCTGGTACATCTGCTCAGTCGGCTCCCCCACAGAGAGGCCTCCGATCGCATACCCCTCCCTCTCAAGAGAGACAGCATGCTCGGCAGCTTCAACCCTGAGGTCCGGATACACACAACCCTGCACTATCGGGAAAAATGACTGACTGTAACCGTACAGTGCTTCTGTCCTGTCAAAATGGGCAACACCTCTCTCAAGCCACTGCTTTGTGAGTTGGAGTGAGGATTTTGCGTATTTGTGGTCTGAGTCTCCCGGAGGGCACTCATCGAGGGCCATTATAATATCCGCCCCAATCAATCTCTGAATCTCAACTACGTTTTCAGGTGTGAAGAGATGTTTTGAACCATCAATGTGAGACCTGAAGGTGCAACCGTCATGGGTGAGTTTTCTGTTTTCTGCAAGAGAGAATACCTGATACCCTCCGCTATCGGTCAGAATCGGTCTGTCCCATGAAATGAACTTATGAAGTCCTCCTGCCTTGTTTATAATATCTGTTCCCGGTCTCAGATAGAGATGGTATGTGTTTCCCAAAATTATCTGAGCCTTTATATCCTCCTTGAGATCCCTGTGGTAAACGGCTTTTACAGTCCCGGCCGTACCGACCGGCATAAAAATTGGGGTCTCAATAACGCCATGATCGGTGTGAAGCAATCCACAAGAGGCAGAACTCTCCTGATCCCTGGCTATCTTTTCATATCTCATTTTTGCGGTGCTGGTTGTGGATTGTGCTTATATCTGAAGAAGAGGGCGAAAAGGATACCTATTACAAGGGCATATCCGGCAAAAACAAACCAGATTGTTGGCCAGTCCTTCATTCCGTCTGCAGATGTGAAAAGGTCCACAACCCATCCTGAAGTGAGACCTCCGACGGTTGCTCCGATACCATTTGTCATAACCATGAAGAGCCCCTGCGCACTTGCCCTGATCTCCGGTTTAGTCTCCTGCTCTATAAACAGTGAGCCTGAAATATTAAAGAAATCGAATGCTATACCGTAAACAATCATCGAAAGGATAAGAAATACCAGACCTTCTGAAGGATTTCCGATACCAAAGAGTCCGAACCTGAGAACCCAGGCAAACATGCTCATGAGCACCACTGTTTTTATACCGAACCTCTTAAGGAAGAAAGGTATTGCAAGTATGAAAAGTGTCTCAGACATCTGTGAAACAGACATTAAGATTCCCGGGTGTGTAACGGCAAAGGAGTCCATAAAGCGTGGATCCTTGACAAAATCCTGAAGGAACGGAGATCCGAATGTATTTGTTATCTGAAGAGCTGCACCAAGGAGCATTGAAAAGAGGAAAAAGACGGCTGTCTTCTGCTGTTTGAAAAGCACCAATGCATCGAGTCCGAGTGCTGAGACAAGTGAGCGTTTGCGCTCTGTCTTTACAGGAGGACAAGCAGGCATTGTAAATGCATAAACTCCAAGGAAGAGTGAAGCTATAGAGCCTATATATAACTGAGTCGGGCTGAGAGTCCATCCACCCAGGTCAACAACCCACATGGCTATGATAAAACCTACTGTGCCCCACACCCTGATAGGTGGAAAATCCTTTATGACATCCATTTTTTTCTGCCCCATGATATTATAGGAGACGGTGTTGTTCAGAGCGATGGTAGGCATGAAGACAAGGCTGTTCACAAGCATTACCCAATACATCTGGTCAGGATCGGTTATTGTCGATGCCAGATAGAGAAATACTGCACCAAGAATGTGGCAAATACCAAGGAGTCTCTCTGAATTCACCCAGCGGTCAGCAACAATTCCCAGCAACGCCGGCATGAAAAGCGATGCCATTCCCATGGTTGCATATACTGCCCCGACGGTACCACCTGTAAAACCAAGCTTCTGTATCATATATCCCCCAAGGGAGATAAGCCATGTACCCCAAATGAAGAACTGCAAGAAGTTCATCAATGTAAGGCGAAGTTTTATACTCATAATAGTTGTTCTATAATTAATTTTGATTGCAAATATAAGAATATTCAGCCATTAAAGATTTATGTAAATATTCGGTTGTGCCAATTTTATAGCCTTGCGAGTGAAAGATTATCTCACCCTTTTCATTGACTATGAAAATCAGTGGATAATCATCTTTGAAAGGAATTTTTGAAGAGTCCACAAATGATTTTAACAATGTTTCGCTATTCTTTGTAACAAAATCACTTTTCGCGGGTAAATCCTTATACTTCTCCGGATTAAATGAACTCGAAATTTTACTGCCCGGCACGACAAACAGAAAGCGACCTCTCCATTTGTCCAACTCACTTTTTAATGCCGGAAACTCATTCATCAGATGCTTGGTAGGCTCCTTGTCCGGATCAATAAAACATATAACCAGACCGTTATTCTTATATAACTCACTCTCAACAGCTCCTTCCACAGAACCATATACTACATGTGCCATATCAAGTTGTCTGATTTTCAGCACCCTCTTTACTGTTTTACCTCCGACAACATTGAAATAGTCACTACGGACCAGTATCCGGCCGTCATCATATCTGTTACCTGTACAGATCCTGTAGTACCCCTCCTCAAGATCAAGCTCAACAGGAAATGTGGCTACTCTCTTATCATTCTCAAAATCCAGAGAGACAAACACTCCGTCTGTCATCTTTGCAATAGTGTAATTGCTCCAGTATTGAGGAATCTTCTCAGTCGGCTCGCTCAGAGAGATGATGACCTTCCCTGTTTTTTTGTTATCGGAGTAGGCATCAAACGAGACATTAAACCATGAATTATTTCCGAACACCTTCACGGAGATAGTAGCAGGGTCTATCACTGCCGGAATTCCGAAACTCCTGCACAGGGCAACATAGAATATATCCCTTGAAACTTTGTCTGCTATAAGTACTTTCCCTACACCTTCAGGTGAAATGGGACATCTCGGATAGTTCTGGTCTTTGTCAATCTTTATATTTTTCACCACCCACTCTTTTATCATCTCCGCGCCCGGCGACTCTCCGAAGAGAGGTGTGAATTTTTCTCTCAATGCCGGCCTCCAAGGACGGATCTTCTCATAGAGGACCCTTGGTGCCAAAACTCCCTTTACATAGACATCCAAGGTGTATCCGGATGATTTATCATATTGAGGAGTATTGGCAAGATGATTTTGAAGAATCTCCGACGGTGTATCTCTCAGATCTTTATCACTTATTGTTGAAAGCATCTTAAGAGCTCTTGCATCATCTCTGTTTCTATCGATAAATGCCGAAATCTCACGCCAGTTGCCCTCGCTCTTGGTAATATATGCTATTACCTCAGTGGTATCCAGATTGCACATCTCCGCAAGCTCTTTTGCCTCATCCCTTCCCACAAAAGTTGCTATATATCCGTTCCTTATAGAATCCTCCTGTTTGAGTCTGATGCCGTTTCTCTTTGCGGCCTCACTCTGCGTATCACTTTCTACAGGTTGCACTACAGGCGGTGTTATATCCATATCCTCCTCATACTCCTCTCCTTCTGTCCTGTCCAATACGATTGTCACACTATCGGCAGAGGCAAGTGAGACCTTTTTATAACCATATAAATCTCCTTTGGCCGACCATACAAGCAGATCTCCAAGACCTGATATTACATAAGATCTCCCCTCACTGTCGCTCTTCTGGTCATATATTGGATAGAACTCTGCATAGTTGTAAAGAAGGTATTTTACATCAGCCCCCTCAACCCTTTTTCCTTCGCGGTCACAGATGGTAACATCAAACCTTTTGGTCCGGGTGTAATTTTCAAGCACATTTATCTTTGTATAGAGAGGATAATCGGTTTTACTCTCAGGCCCGTAGTATCGTCCAAAGACATTTGTATGAACCATCATTGCTCGCTTTGCCGGTCCAGAGAACCAGGCTTTGTTAAGTTCGCTCTCCGGCTCGCAGGCTCCTAAAAAATACCAATTTCCCTGGCACCACACCTCTACCCAGGCGTGATTGTCGTCTGTGTGCGCCCATCTTGGCGTGTAGCACTGTCTGGCAGGGATACCGACAGCCCTCAGGGCAGTTACTGTAAATGTGGACTCCTCTCCGCATCGTCCGTAACCTGAAAGTACAGTTGCAAGAGGCGAAGATGTCCTGCTGTCGGATGGCCTGTAGGCAACCTTTTCATGGCACCAGTGGTTAACCTCAAGTGCAGCTTCATACATGGTGAGATCCTTGATCCGCTCTTTAAGCTCTTTAAAGAAAACAACTCTGGCAGAATCGAGATCCTCATTATTGACTCTCGGAGGAAGCACAAAGTGGCGGAAAAGCTCCTCCGGAACCTTATCTCCCCATCTGAAGAAGTCTCTTGCCTCGAACGATGAACGTACCATTTTAAGAAAGAAATCTCCGCTGTAATCTGCAATATCATTGACCGGCATGTATGCATATAGGAATTTAAGAGCATCTCTCTCCTCCTCTTTTAAGCCAGGTTCGTCTATAATCGAGAAGAGTGTTTCCCCCTTCTGACCGAACATTTTTTTTCTAATCTCGAATTGATTTTCTACCTCTTCCCTTAGAGCCTTATCTGAAATAAAGCCGGAGTTACCGCAACCCGTCAGGATGAGTATTACAATTACTTGAAGAGCATACTTAAAGATATTCATATTGTTAGATTATTGACAATTGATACAATTCTCCTCACAAGTTCGGGGGAGGTCTCGAAGCGAGCCTCGTCTCCGTTATCCCTTACCGGTGATTTTGCTGAAAAATGGACCTCTCTTACTTTTGTATAGTCTAGAATCTCTCTCACATTTTCCGGAGTCATACCCCCGCCGGCAAGAATCTTTATTCTATCTCCGGCCTTGGAGACAATCTGTTTTAAACACTCCCTGCCCTGATATGAGTCTGCTGCCTGTCCGGATGTCAATATCCGGCTGCATCCGCACTCAATTATATCTTCCAAAGCTCTCTCCCAGTCCGAAGATACATCAAAAGCTCTGTGGAAAGTAACCTCCATGGCTCCGGCCATTTTTACAGCCTCCTTCAGCTTTACTTTGTCCACAGCACCCTCTCTGTCCAAAAAGCCCACAACCACACCTTCCATCCCCAATCTTCTGCAATAATCGATATCCTCCAGCATTATCTGAGTCTCATTGTCATTGTATACAAAGTTTCCCTCTCTGGGGCGGATAAGGACAAATACGGGGATTGAGAGATTTGTCCGACAATAGGATATCAACGCGTGAGACGGAGTCAAACCATCCAGTGGAAGTGCCTGACACAGCTCAATCCTGTCAGCCCCACCCTCAACGGCAGCGAGCACAGAATTCAGAGATGATGCACATACCTCAGTAGTAATACAATTCATATTACAAAGATGTAAAATATCGTGTAAATCTGATGTTGTAGTGCAAAAAAAAGAGTGCCCAAAATGAGCACTCTTCTTTATTGTATGAGTTATGCAATTACTCTGCTTTCTCTTCTGCTGCAGGTTTAGCCTCAGCTTTAGGAGCTTTTGCCTTGGGAGCAGCTTTTGGTTTTGCCTCAGCTTTTGCCTTAGGAGCAGCCTTTGGTTTTGCCTCAGTTGCAGGCTCTGAAGCTTCAACAGCGTCAGCGCTCTTCTTTGCACGGCTACGACGTGTAGTTGCTTTCTTGGTCTCAGATTTAGCAGCTGCTACAGCTACCTCGTTGAAATCAACGAACTCTATAAGAGCCATGTCTGCAGCGTCTCCCTGACGGAAACCTGTCTTAAGGATTCTTGTGTATCCACCCGGACGCTCAGCAATCTTAGGAGCAATAACGCGGAAAAGTTCGGTTACAGCCTCTTTTTGCTTCAAGTATGCAAATACTGTACGGCGTGAATGGGTAGAGTCATCTTTTGATTTTGTAATCAGTGGCTCTATATACATCCTCAATGCCTTTGCCTTCGCTACAGTTGTCTCAATCTTCTTGTGCAATATGAGTGATGATGCCATATTTGCAAGCATAGCCTTACGGTGCCCGCTTTTACGGCCCAAATGGTTAAATGACTTATTATGCCTCATGTTTTAAAACTTTCTTTTCAATATTATACTTAGTTACATCCATACCAAAAGTGAGTCTGTAGCGCTCAACCAATTGGTCAATCTCAGAGAGGGACTTCTTACCGAAGTTTCTGAACTTCATCAACTCTGCTCTCTGGAGAGACACCAATTCTGCGAAAGTCTCAATGTCTGCTGCCTTAAGACAATTTAACGCCCTTACAGAGAGTTCCATGTCTGCAAGTTTGGTTAATAGAAGGTGACGCATACGGAGTGACTCTTCATCAAGCTCGTTGCTGATAACCTCAACCGGAGTCTCAAGGGTTATCTTCTCGTCTGAGAATAGCATAAAGTGATGTATAAGAATCTTAGCTGCCTCTTTCAAAGCCTCCTTAGGATGAATTGATCCGTCTGTTGTAATCTCTAAATTCAGTTTTTCAAAGTCTGTCTTCTGCTCAACACGCCAGTTCTCAACTGAGTACTTCACATTCTTGATAGGAGTAAAGATAGAATCAATTGGAATCAGTCCGAAAGGAGCATCTTCTACTTTGTTCTCTTCTGCAGGCACATAGCCTCTTCCCTTACCAATCCTCAATTCAACATTGAGTGTTACAGATGGCTCCATAGAGCATATATGCCAATCTGGATTCAGTACCTTAAACGAAGACATCTGTTTTGAGATATCTTCCGCAATAAAGTTCTGCTTACCGCTAACTGAAACATTTACTATCTCTGACTCTTCGCCCTCAACCATACGTTTGAAACGTACCTGTTTCAGGTTTAGTATGATATCGACAACGGTCTCGATAACTCCAGGGATTGTTGCGAATTCGTGGTCAACCCCTTGTATCTTAATCGATGTGATGGCATACCCTTCGAGAGAAGAGAGTAATATACGGCGCAATGCGTTACCGACTGTGATGCCATAACCAGGCTCCAGCGGACGGAACTCAAAGCGACCGAATGTTTCGGTTGCATCAAGCATTATCACCTTATCGGGTTTTTGAAATGCTAATATTGCCATTTTATTTTTTATTTAGAGTATAACTCAACTATCAGTTGCTCATTAATTACTTCAGGGATCTCAGTCCTTTCAGGTATGTTGAGAAGCTTTCCTGTCAATGCTGCTCCATCCCACTCAATCCAAGGGAATCTGCTTGCGCTGCGGGAAACATTGTTCTGAATAACCTCAAGACTTTTTGATCTCTCCCTTACGCCAACAATCTGACCAGGTTTGATGCTCCTTGAAGGAACGTTACATACCTCGCCGTCAACAACGATGTGGCAGTGTGTCACAAGCTGTCTTGCTGCAGCCCTGCTCGGAGCAATACCCATTCTGTAGATAAGGTTGTCAAGACGAGTTTCAAGAAGGAGAATAAGATTCTCGCCCTTTCTTCCCTTCATCTTTGAAGCTGCTTCATACAGATTGCGGAATTGTCTCTCAAGAAGACCGTATGTATATTTTACTTTTTGTTTCTCCTTCAGCTGAGTTCCGTACTCAGAAGTTTTTTTACGCTTCTTTGCCAGACCATGCTGTCCTGGAGGGTAGTTCTTTTTCTCGTAACTTTTATCGGGACCAAATATCGGCTCTCCAAATTTGCGGGCAATTTTTGTAGAAGGCCCTGTATATCTTGCCATGTTAAATAATTTAAAATGAATTTATAAGGGTTATACTCTACGGCGTCCTTTTGGACGGCAACCGTTGTGAGGAAGTGGAGTAACATCGATAATCTCAGTTACCTCAATACCTGCACCGTGAATTGTGCGTATTGCAGACTCACGTCCGGCACCTGGACCCTTTACATAGGCCTTTACCTTACGAAGCCCCAAATCAAAAGCTACTTTAGCGCAATCAGCTGCTGCTGTCTGTGCTGCATACGGAGTGTTCTTCTTCGAACCTCTGAAACCCATTTTACCTGCTGATGACCAACTTATAACCTGTCCGGTAGCGTTAGTCAGGGTAACTATAACATTATTGAAAGTTGATGAAACATGGAGTTGTCCGTAAGCTTCAACCTTTACAACCTTCTTTTTATTTGTTGTTCCTGTTTTTTTTGCCATGATCTAGCTTCTATTTAGTTGCTTTCTTCTTGTTCGCTACTGTCTTCTTCTTACCCTTTCTGGTACGGGCGTTATTTTTAGTTGACTGACCACGTACAGGAAGACCTATACGGTGACGGATGCCTCTATAACATCCGATATCCATCAACCTCTTGATGTTCATTTGAACTGATGAACGAAGTTCACCTTCAATTTTGTACTCAGAAGCAACCAGTGCCCTGATTCCTGCTATCTGTTCGTCGTTCCAGTCCTTCACTTTTGTGTTCAAATCGATCCCTAATGTAGAGAGGATTTTTTTGGAAGAACTACGACCAATTCCGTAGATATAGGTAAGTCCTATCTCTCCACGTTTATTGTTTGGTAAATCTACTCCGGCTATACGTGCCATATCTGTTCTTTCTCTTTATTGTTTACAAATTAATAAATTACCCCTGACGCATTTTGAATTTAGGGTTCTTTTTGCAAATAACATACAAACGACCTTTGCGTTTTACTATTTTGCAATCCTCACTGCGCTTCTTTATGGATGCTTTAACTTTCATTTTATTTAATTTTTATTTATATCTGAAAGAAATTCTTCCTTTAGTCAAATCATAAGGAGACATTTCAACTCTCACCTTGTCGCCGGGAAGAATGCGAATATAGTGCATTCTCATCTTTCCGGAAATATGGGCGATTATTATATGTCCGTTATCCAACTCAACGCGAAACATCGCATTTGACAGGGCTTCTATAATTTTACCCTCTTTTTCTATTGCTGTTTGTTTTGCCATTAAAGCTTATACCCTATAATTTTTATTGTTGTTCAATGAATTCAAATGTAGATAAAATATCCGGTTTCCCTTTTTTTATTGCGACAGTCAATTCAAAGTGTGCTGAATTTTTCCTGTCTACTGTACTGACTGTCCATCCGTCATCGTGCATGAAGATCGATCTGGATCCGGCATTGATCATCGGTTCAATACAAAGAACCATACCTTCAACCAGTTTTTTTCCATCTCCCTTTCTCCCGTAATTGGGAACTTCCGGTGACTCATGGAGTCTCTTGCCTATTCCGTGACCTACCATCTCTCTCACTGCCGAAAAGCCGAAGCTTTCAATATAGGTCTGGATTGCATTCGCAATATCTCCTATTCTGTTACCGGCGATAGCCATACTTATACCCCTGTACAAAGACTCTTTAGTAACCTCCAGCAGTTTTTCAGTCTCTTCCGAAACCTTTCCTACCGGAAATGTGTATGCCGAGTCTCCATAATATCCTTTTAGGATTGTTCCACAGTCTACAGAGACTATATCTCCCTCCTTGAGGTGGTAGTCCGAGGCAAAACCATGTACAACCACATCATTTACAGACATACAGAGAGCATAAGGAAAACCATTGTATCCAAGGAAGGCAGGAACGGCACCATGGTCTCTTATAAAGGTCTCGGCAATTTTGTTAAGCTCAAGTGTCGTAACACCCGGAGCTACATGTTTGCCAACCTCTGCAAGAGTCTTTGATACCAGGAGAGCATTTTCTCTCAGTAACTCAATCTCTTCCTCGGTTTTTAGTTTTATCATATCTACAAAGAACTTTTTGAACTTCTTACATGCCAGCACGTCCCTTCATACGGCCTGTTTTCATAAGACCGTCATAGTGACGCATAAGCAGGTGACTTTCTATCTGCTGCAAAGTATCAAGGATCACACCAACAAGGATCAACAAAGATGTTCCTCCATAGAATGCTGCGAACTGGTTACTGATACCAAGCATTTGTGCAAATGCAGGCAGAATCGCTACGATGGCAAGGAAAACCGAACCAGGAAGCGTAATGCGAGACATTATCGAATCTAAATATTCGGCTGTTTTCTTCCCTGGTTTGATACCCGGAATGAAACCACCGTTTTTCTTCATGTCTTCGGCCATGTTTGTAGGATTTACTGTTACTGCTGTGTAGAAGTATGTAAAGGCTACTACCATGAGACCAAAGATCAGGTTATACCAGAAACCGTTAGAATTCGACAGTGTTGCTGCCAAACCGCGGGTTGCGTCAAAACCTGACAGAAGCAAAGGAAACATCATTAATGCCTGTGCGAAGATAATTGGCATAACGCCAGCCGCGTTTATCTTCAACGGGATATATTGACGTACTCCTCCATACTGCTTGTTACCAATAATCCTCTTTGCATATTGTACAGGAATCTTGCGTGTACCCTGTACCAGTGCAATAGTTGCAACGAAAACAAGGAACAGTACGATCAGCTCTACAACAAGCATAAGAATACCACCTCCCGCACTCTGGTTCAGCCTTGCTCCGGCCTCAGATACGAATGCGAATGGTAAACGTGCAACAATACCAACCATGATGATCAGTGAGATACCATTACCTAAGCCGCGATCGGTAATGCGCTCGCCCAACCACATGATGAACATTGTTCCACCAATAAGGACTACTGTAGCAAACAAATTATATGTAAATCCCTGGAAAAGGAATGCTGACTCAGGTAGCTGCACATGGAGGTTTGCCATATAGGCAGGACCTTGCAGTGCAAGAATTACTATGGTCAGATAACGTGTCCATTGATTCATTTTTCTTCTTCCGCTCTCACCTTCGCGTTGCATCTTCTGGAAATATGGAACCATAATTCCCAAGAGCTGTATAACGATAGAAGCAGAGATGTATGGCATCACGCCCAATGCAAAGATTGAAGCGTTACCAAATGCACCACCGGAGAACATATTGAGCAGAGCCAACAACCCTTCTGAAGCCTGCGATTGCAGTTTATCCAGCTGAGTCGGGTCAATACCCGGCATTACGACAAAACTACCAAGACGATAAACTAAGAGCAAAAGGACGGTATAAACGATCCTTTTGCGCAGTTCTTCAATCTTGAAGATGTTTTTGATTGTTTCGATAAGTTTTTTCATCAGAAAATTTAGATTTTAGTCGCCTTTCCCTGTTGTGACTCTATCTGTGCAATTGCTGACTTAGAAAATGCATGGGCTGTAACATCAAGCTTAACTGTAAGGGTACCGTTTCCAAGAATTTTAACACGGTCATTCTTAGAAATCAGACCAGCCTCGCTAAGTGTGTCGATTGTAATTGTAGTCACCCCTGCCTTCTCGCTCAGTGCTTGAAGTGTAGATAGGTTAATAGCTTTATATTCAACTTTATTAACGTTGTTAAATCCAAATTTCGGAAGCCTTCTTTGAAGAGGCATCTGACCGCCTTCAAAACCGGCCTTGCGAGAGTAACCTGAACGTGATTGCGCACCATTCATACCACGAGTGGAAGTTCCACCATGGCCGGAACCTTCGCCGCGTCCTATTCTCTTCTCTCTTCCTAAGGAACCTGTAGAGGGTGTAAGATTATTTAATTTCATTGTAAATTCTCCTGATTAGTTAATTTCTTCTACTTTCACAAGGTGTAGAACCTTCTCAATCATCCCTTTGTTTACAGGGTTGAGCTCAAGTTCAACTGACTGGCGAATCCTACGGATGCCCAAAGACGCAAGAGTCTCTGCTTGCCTTATAGTTGCGCTGTTCTTACTTTTTATCTGAGTAACTCTAACTTTTGCCATCTCTTGATCTCCTTAACCTTTAAACACTTTATTCATAGGAACTCCTCTCACACCGGCAACAGTATATGCATCGCGCATTTCAAGAAGTGCAGCAACAGTAGCCTTAACCAGGTTGTGAGGGTTTGATGAGCCTTTTGACTTAGCAAGCACATCGTGTACTCCAACTGATTCAAAAACGGCACGCATCGCACCACCGGCCTTTACTCCGGTTCCTTCAGCTGCTGGTTTCATGAAAACTCTTGCACCGCCGAATTTTGCCTCTTGCTCATGAGGAATGGTCTTTTTGTTAAGAGGTATCTTAACTAAATTTTTCTTAGCATCCTCAATGCCCTTTGATATAGCTGTAGTAACCTCATTAGCCTTACCAAGGCCATAGCCTACGACACCTTTCTCATCGCCGACCACCACAATTGCAGCAAAGCTGAAGTGGCGACCACCCTTGGTTACCTTGGTAACCCTCTGAACTGCCACCAATCTGTCTTTTAATTCAAGATCGGTAGTCTTAACTTTTTTTATGTTTGTATTTGCCATACTATACTAGAATTTAAGACCACCTTCACGGGCGGCATCTGCTAAACTTTTAACTCTTCCATGATAGAGGTAACCACCACGGTCAAATGATATCTCAGTGATTCCTTTTTCGACAGCGCGTTGTGCTGCAAGCTTACCTACAATCTTTGCAATCTCGATTCCGGGTTTTCCCTTGCATGTCTCAACAACCTCCTTGTCTCTGGAGCTGGCTGAGATAATAGTTATACCTTCGATATCGTTGATCAATTGAACATATATCTGCTTGTTGCTTCTGAATACAGCAAGTCTCGGTCTCTCTGGAGTACCGTTGACAACCTTGCGTATGCGGTGCTGTATCCTTTTTCTTCTCTCTATTTTATTTAAAGCCATATATCCTCCACTTATTATTTAGCGCTGGCCGACTTACCGGCTTTGCGACGAAGTTGTTCACCAACAAACTTAATACCTTTACCTTTGTAAGGTTCAGGTTTACGCAACGAGCGTATCTTAGCAGCTACCATACCAAGGAGTTGTTTATCAAAGCTGGTCATTGTCAAAACCGGGTTAGCTCCTTTTTTTGCTACCTCTGCAGTAGCCTTAATCTCGTTTGGCAGTAAGAAGTGTATATCATGTGAGTATCCGAGGCTGAGCTCAAGAACCTGGCCCTTAACCTCTGCTCTGAAACCGACACCCACTAACTCTTGCTTGATAGTGTATCCTGTAGAGACACCGATAACCATATTATTGATCAAAGCGCGGTAAAGACCGTGCAGTGAACGGTGACGCGGTTGATCGGTCGGTCTGCTTACTGTTACAACATTTCCCTCAACGGCAACTGTAATATCCGGATCTACCTTCTGTACAAGTTCTCCGAGCGGGCCTTTAACCTTTACCACATTGCCCGGCTCAACCTTGAAGGTTACTCCGGCAGGAAGGTTTACAGGTAATTTTCCTATTCGTGACATCTGTTATCTTTTGTTAAATTTCTAATTAGTATACATAGCAGATTACTTCTCCGCCAACATTCATCTCTTTTGCCTCCTTATCGGTAATCATACCTTTAGAAGTAGAGATTACAGCTATACCAAGGCCGTTGAGTACTCTAGGCATCTGGTCAACACCTGCATACCTTCTCAAACCAGGCGAGCTTACCCTGACAATTTTCTTTATTGCAGCCTTCTTAGTCTCAGGATGATACTTAAGGGCTATTTTGATTGTGTTGCATGGAGTACCCTCAATTAGCCTATAGCTAAGGATATAACCCTTCTCATGGAGAATACGGGTCAATTCCAACTTCATTTTTGAAGATGGAATCTCAACAACTTTGTGTCCTGCAAGATATGCATTACGCACTCTTGTCAAAAAATCTGAAATTGGATCAGTCATTGTTTTTGTTTTTGTTTAGTACCGACACCCTGTGGATGCCCGATATCCAATAGTTTATATTTATTTAAAATCTTACCAGCTAGCCTTACGTACACCCGGAATAAGACCCTTGCTGGCCATTTCACGGAATTGGATACGGCTTATGCCGAAAATACGCATGTAACCCTTAGGACGGCCTGTCAGAGAACAACGGTTGTGCTGACGTACCGGGCTTGCGTTCTTAGGAAGCTTGTCAAGAGCGGCATAGTCACCGGCCTCTTTAAGAGCTTTGCGTTTTTCTGCATATTTGGCACATAGTTTAGCGCGTTTAACCTCGCGTGCCTTCATTGATTCTTTTGCCATTATCTATCTCTATTTTATAGATTATTTCTTAATATTCTTGAAAGGCAAACCAAATTCACGGAGAAGTGCAAATGCCTCTTCGTCTCTCTCGGCTGAAGTCACAAATGTAATTTCCATTCCGAAAATCTTGGTGATCTTATCAATATCGATTTCAGGGAAAATGATCTGCTCCTTTATACCTAAAGTATAGTTTCCTTTTCCGTCGAATTTCTCGTTAATACCTTTGAAATCCCTGATACGAGGAAGCGAGATGGCAATAAGCCTTTCAAGGAACTCATACATCTTAGCCTGGCGAAGAGTAACTTTCACTCCGATAGGCATACCCTTACGAAGTTTGAAGTTTGAGATATCCTTCTTAGAATATGTCATCATAGCCTTCTGACCGGTAATTGTTGTAAGCTCCTGCTGAGCAACTTCTACAAGTTTCTTGTCCTGTGTTGCCGAACCAACGCCCTGATTGATGGTGATTTTCTCAAGAACAGGAACCTGCATGATTGATGTATAACCGAACTCCTTCATCAACTTTGCAACAATCTCGTCCTTGTACATCTTCTGCAGAGTAGGAACATATCCTTTTACTTTAACTTGAGCACCCTCTACTTTTGCCGGTGAGCTTTTTTCTGCTTTAGCTGCCTTTGGTGCTGCATTTGGTTTTGTAGTTGCCATTATTTAATCTCCTCTCCAGATTTTTTCGCGTAACGAACTAATTTCCCTTTATCATTCAAACGACGGCCGATACGAGTAGGGCCACCTTTAGCAGGATCTACAACCTGAAGGTTTGAGATATGTACGCCTGCCTCTTGTTTGATAATACCACCCTGAGGGTGTTTAGCATTTGGTTTTGTGTGTTTGCTGACCATGTTGATTCCCTCAACGATGGCACGGTTATCTTCTGTGATTATCTCAAGTACCTTACCGGTTTTACCGCGGTCGTTACCTGCATTCACATACACCAGATCACCTTTTTTAATATGTAATTTCTTATTCATATCCTTTATACCTTTATTTATAAAACCTCCGGTGCTAAAGATACAATCTTCATATAGTTGTCACGCAACTCTCTGGCAACTGGCCCAAAGATACGGGTACCGCGGACCTCACCCTGATTGTTCAACAACACACATGCATTGTCATCAAAGCGGATATATGAGCCATCCGGACGGCGTATTTCCTTCTTTGTGCGGACGATGACTGCTTTTGAAACAGTTCCCTTCTTTGCATCACCACCAGGGATTGCACTTTTAACGGCAACAACAATTTTATCACCAACTCCGGCATAGCGGCGACGGGTACCACCCAGAACACGGATACAAAGAACTTCCTTTGCCCCGCTGTTATCTGCCACCAATAATCTCGATTCTTGCTGTATCATGGCTTATTTAACTTTTTCTACAATTTCTACTAGTCTCCAGCGTTTGGTTTTACTCAAAGGACGAGTCTCCATGATGCGAACTGTATCTCCTTCGCTGCATTCGTTTTTCTCGTCATGAGCAACAAACTTAGTGGTTTTATTCACGAACTTGCCGTAAATAGGGTGTTTTACTTTTCTCTTTACAGCAACAATGATAGATTTTTCCATCTTATTGCTTACCACTACACCTACTCTTTCTTTACGAAGATTTCTTTCCATGACCTATTTGTCCTTGTTTTCCCTTTGGCTCAATATTGTGAGCATCCTGGCTATATTTCTTCTTGATTTTTTTATCTGAGACAAATCATCTAATGGAGAAATTGCATGATTCATCTTTGTACGGATAAGGCTGGCCTTTTCTGCTTCAATGCGCTCTCTAAGGTCATTTACGGATAATTCTCTTACCTCTTTTGTTTTCATCTTATTTCTGCATTAAATTATTCAGTATAATCTCTACGAACTACAAATTTTGTAATTACAGGAAGTTTCTGAGCTCCAAGACGGAGTGCCTCTTTAGCAATCTCCAATGGAACTCCTTCTGCCTCAATTAGCATACGGCCCGGAGTAATAGGGCAAACGAAACCTTCCGGTGCTCCTTTTCCTTTACCCATACGAACCTCAGCAGGCTTCTTTGTAAATGGTTTATCAGGGAAAACGCGGATCCATATCTGACCCTCACGTTTCATGTATCTTACTACGGCCTGACGGGCAGCCTCGATCTGTTGACCTGTAAGCCAACAAGACTCAGTAGTCTTAATACCGAAGGACCCAAATGAAAGCTGATTGCCTCTTTGTGCAATTCCTTTCATGCGGCCTTTCTGCTGCCTTCTGAATTTGGTTTTTTTTGGTTGTAACATTGCTTTTTTACAGTTTAACGATAACAGTAAATATGTTTTTAATGCTTTGGTCTAACTTTTTTAAGAGTCATCTCTCTGTTTCTCAATCAAATACGCAATATGATTGCATTTCTAACGGGTTGCAAATATACCAAAAAAATCAAACGTGCAAAAATAACTGAAAAAAAATTACTTAGAATGAGCTCTTAAGATTCTCAGAAGGTTCTCTCCCCAGAAAAATCTTAGCTCTCTTTTTGAATATCCTCTTTTAAGAAGTTCGATAGTCAGGTTTTTCATTTTTGCGGCTGTCTCCATTCCGACGACTCCGCCACCCCCGTCAAAGTCGGTACCGATACCGACATGTTTTATACCTACGAGAGATCTGACATAATCAATATGATCAGCAATATCTTTAACTGTAACTTCGCTCTTAGGCTTATTAGAGAGGAAAAAACGTCCGGTAGCCACCTGTATCAGTCCACCTTTGGCAGCAATAGCCCGTATCTCATCATCAGTAAGATTCCTCTTATGATTCTTGATTGAATATACTCCAGAATGACTTGCCACGATAGGAAGTTTACTTGCCTCAAGCACATCTGCAAGAGTCTGCGATGAAGCATGAGATACATCTATGATAATTCCCAGTCTGTTCATCTCTTCCACCACCTTATAACCAAACGGTGACAAGCCTCCGTGTTCAGCCACAGAGTCCATTGATGCGTCACAGATTTCATTATTGTAGTTATGGCAAATAGTGACAGCTCTTACCCCATAGCGGTAGAATCTCTCAACCCGGGATATCTCTTTGCCAAATGGGTATCCGTTCTCAAGAGCAAGTACAACAGAGACCTTTCCGGCTCTCTTATTACTCCTGATATCCTCAGCATCATAGGCAATCCTTGCCATGTCACTGTTTTCCACATAGCTTTTAAACCTCAATAGTTGATCTGTAACATAAAAGTTTGCCTCTTTGTCGGATGCCTCATCTCTTGGCCCCTGCCCTATATATATTGCAAAAAATGCTGCATCAAGGCCCCCCTCGAGCATATATGGAAATGTCACCTGCCCTTTTGCAACTGTTCTTTTTGCATCGGGGTCATTGAAATTAAGAGCCGTATCATTGTGAGTATCTATCGTTATCACTCTTCTGTGAATCCTTTCTGCTTTTTTAACATAGCTGCTATCCTTGTCCGACTGAGCCTGCAGCTGGAGGGGAATAATAGCAGACATGGCCACTATCAGTGATTTTACAAATACTCTGTACATAGATTGGTTGATTAACTCTTTTTAGTGATTTTGAACAAAATTAATAATTTATTGTAATTTGGTCTAATTATTGAATATCCCCATTTCAGAGTAAAAACAATATATGTCAGTGACTAAAGTAAGGAT
Source organism: Bacteroidales bacterium (assembly GCA_028690215.1). Taxonomy (GTDB): domain Bacteria; phylum Bacteroidota; class Bacteroidia; order Bacteroidales; family UBA932; genus Bact-08. Next base: position 86,967 of record JAQVBQ010000001.1, read on the forward strand.
GATTGCTCTCTCCGTTATCATGAGCATGACTTTTGCCTCCGGTTATTCTCAAACAAAAGGATATCTTCTGGGATACAAAATCGAAGGCAGGGACACTGTATATCAGATCAAGATAAGAGATTTCTACTTCTTCTCCAGACCTGACAACAGGATGAAGAACAGAGACTGGAAAGAGTACTACAGATTGATCTACAACTTCAAAAAGACATATCCCTATGCACTTATTGCAAAAGATAAAATTCTTGAAGCGGACAGTATTATAGCCACTTCAGATTTCAATGCAAGGGAGAGGGAGAGATTTATCAAGGAGTTTGAGAACAACCTCTTCAAAGAGTTTGAGAAGCCACTCAGAAACATGTCCTATTCACAAGGTAAACTTCTGCTTCGTCTGATAGACCGTGAGGTAGGCCAAAGCTCATACTATATAATCAAGAGCTACAGAGGAGGCGTTACCGCGGTTTTCTGGCAGGGAATTGCAAGACTGTTCGGCAGCGACCTAAAACAGCCATACGACAAATACGGAAAGGACAGGGCTACGGAGGATCTGGTCAGGATGTACAATAACGGATCGTTTGACTACCTCTACTATTCACTATTCAACTAGCAACCAGACATCCAGGTCATTTCATCTTTCCTGGCATCATAGCACAAATACTCACATCCGTAAATCCATGCACCTAATATATAGAAGCCGGCTCCCAAAGGAGTCTTGTTATTTCCGGGGGTATGCAGATGTCCGAAAATAAAAAAATCTATCTTTTCTGCCTTTTCGAAATCTGAGGCATACTTATAAAGTGGCTCATTCACACCTCTGAATTCCAATAGGGAATAATTCGAGAGTTTTCGTGTTGTAGACCATTTAGTCGCAATAGGGAATATCCATCTTGGATGTACTCCGGCAAGCATTTTCTGAAGAAACGGTGATCTAAAAAGTCTCTTGAGCATCAGGTGTGATTTTTCAGCCCCAGTCAACTCATCTCCATGAGCAAGACAGAACTTTCTGTCTCCTATGGAGAGTACCGAAGGCTCCCCAAGAATCCTTAAACCTGTCTCTTTTTCAAGATACCCGAATGTCCACATATCATGATTACCTCTTAAGAAGTACACTTCGACACCATTGTCTGTCAGTTGTGATATAGCTCCGAGAACTCTTGTAAATCCTTTCGGAACAACATATTTGTATTCGAACCAGTAGTCAAAGATATCTCCCAGAAGATAGAGCGCCTTTATTTCGGAAGGAAGTCCTCTCAAAAACCGGACAAACCTCTCCTCTCTCTGGTCAGCATCATAAGCACTTAAGCCCAGATGTACATCTGAGACAAAATAGTGCAGATATCTCTCAACTGACGGCATATCAGACAATTTGTGAATATATTATACAGCCTATACCTATTATTGCACAGTATATTGCAAATCCGAGCAATTTAGTTTTCTTGACAAGAGCAATCATAATCTTGCAGGCAAGAAGTCCGGAAACGAACGCAGATACAAATCCAAGCGAAAGGTTAAGTGGATCCAGTCCACTCTTTGATGCGGCAAATTCGCCTGATACAAGATCCAGAAAAGCCTCCCCCAGGATAGGGACAAGAACCATCAGAAAAGAGAACTTGGCAATCTGATCTTTTTTAACACCCAGCATCATACCTGTGGCGATTGTTGATCCGGAGCGTGACAGTCCCGGAAGTACTGCGACAGCCTGTGCTATTCCAATAATCATCGCACTCTTATATGAGAGCTCCCTCTCTTTTGGCTTAACATAATTAGAGACAGAAAGCAGCAGAGCAGTTCCTATAAGGCATATGCCCACAATTAGCAACCCGGAGCCGAAAACAGCCTCTACCTGATCCTTGAACAACAGCCCTACGATCATCACCGGAATCATTGATACCACAATCTTGAAGATATAGTCTGTCTCAGGATTCATCCTGAATTTGAAGAGCCCGGCAAGCAACTGCATGATCTCCTTTCTGAAAACGACAAGAGTACTAAGCACTGTTGCAGCATGGACTGCAATCTCGAAACTGAGGTCCGGAGTTGTCACCCCCAGTACCTCTTTTCCTATTGTCAGGTGTCCGCTGCTGCTTACAGGCAGGAACTCTGTGAGACCCTGCAGCAATCCCAGCAAAATCGAGTCTAAAGCTGTCATTTTTCTTTAGGGGTATACATAATTGCAAAGATTTCAACAGCCACTCCTGCAAGTATAAAAAGTGGCGCGAGTACAATCCTCCTGAAGCTGAACATCTCCTCTCCCGTAAATACTGAAGGGTCAGTAGTACCGCCACCGGTCATCAGGGCATAGCCTGCAAGCATCAATACCACTCCTGCTACAACAAAGATTATATTCCTATATGGAATTGCAAACTTTCCTTGTTCCTCTTTTGTCATCTTTTCCATAACAATATTTAATAATAAATCTCATCGGCAGAGACCGAGAGAAGCTTGTTTACTACTATCCAGGTGCTTATAACACAAATGGTAATACCGGCAAGAATCACGCCAACCAGAACCAGTGCTATCAACTTCATGTCAAAAATTACAAAAAGTTGGTTTATATCTCTCTTCACTACAAACAGAGCAACTACCAGCATTATAGAAGAGATTACACCGGCAATCATACCCTGATATATTCCTTGCCTTAAGAACGGTTTCCTGATAAATGACCTCTTTGCTCCCACAAGTTTCATTGTTTGTATTGTGAACCTTTTGGAATATACGTTCAGCCTAACCGTATTGTTTATCAAGACAAATGATATAAAGAGAAGCAGCACCAGCACAATACTCAAAACCACTCCTACCTTCTCCAGATTTTGATTTATGACTTTCACTAAAGACTCCTGGTAGGCAACCTCCCTCACATCCGGCATTTCTGAAAGCTTTGCTGTTATAGTTTTAAGACTGTCCGATTCGAGATATTCAGCTTTGAGGTAGAGATCTACAGATAGAGGAATGGGATTCACGTCAAAAACCTCCAGGAAGTCCTCCCCCAACATTTTACTCATCTCCTCTGCCCCTCTCTCTTTCGACACGAATTCCGCCCTCTTTACGTAACTCTCCTTCTCTATTATTTTCAGAAAACTCTGTGCCTCTGAATCAGGAGTGCCCTTATCAAAGATTACTGAAACTCTTATGTTCTCTTTAAAATAGCTTGATACAGCACTGGCATTGACAGCCAGTACTCCGAGAACTCCCACAATCAATAAGACAAGTGAAATGCTTATTATTGAGGAAAGATACGAGTGAAGCAGCCTTCTGAAAATTACGCCTTTTTCCTTTTTCTTCATAGCTTTTAACAACTTCCAAAGATATATATTTCCTCCAAATTAAATAAATTTATTACCTTTGTAATCAAATCGCCTTTAAAAACAAGCTAGTAAAATGAGTGAACCAACAAGAGTGCTTTATGTGAGTTCTGAGATATTCCCTTACATGAAAGAGTCCAAAATCTCTGTTGTTGGTAGGTACTTGCCACAAGGGGTGCAGGAGAAAGGTTTTGAGATTCGTTCATTTATGCCTAAATACGGCATAATCAACGAGAGACGAAACCAGCTCCATGAGGTTATCCGCCTCTCCGGCATGAATATCATAATCAATGACATCGACAGGCCGCTTATCATTAAGGTTTCATCCATACCATCCGCGCGCATGCAGGTGTACTTCATTGACAATGAAGATTATTTTTACAGGAAATTCATCTATCAGAACGAAAAAGGAGAGTATTTCCCTGACAATGATGAAAGAGTCCTCTTCTTTGCAAAAGGCGTTCTCGAGACAGTCAAGAAACTCAGATGGCAACCGGATATAATACATTGCCAAGGATGGATATCTCACCTGATTCCCATCTTGCTGAGAAAATGCTATCATGAAGATCCCATCTTCACTAACAGCAAAGTAATCGTCTCATTGTACAATGAGGCTTCAGACCTCGAATTCAACGAAAAAACACGTTCAAAGATTTTATCTCCCGGAATAAAAAATAAGGACCTTGAATTGCTCAATCCAGCTAATGGCATAAATCTTGCTAAACTTGCCATACAGTATGCCAACGGTGTTATTATGGGAAGTGAAAGCTTGCCGGAGCCGGTGACTGAAATGATAAAGAGCTGCTCCGTCCCACTCTTGCCTTATATGGAGGTATCACAACAGGACACGACATACATACAGGAGTACGTTCAATTTTATGATCAAATTTTAGGGAAAAATGTCAAATAGGATTCATTTCCGATCTGTTGCGGCACTATTAGTATCTTCAGCAATCACAATTTCATGTATAAACATAGACAAAACTGTCGGAGAGGATTTAATTCCCACAGATCACACTTTGACGGTGAGCACTGCATCTGTAGAAATACCAGTACAGATGAAGATGATAGACTCCCTGCAGTCCATCTTCCCTGATTATCTCGTGACAGGCGCATACAAGGATCCTGATTTTGGGCTCACAACCTGCAATACAGCCTTTCAGCTAGTTCCTTATGCAACAGAGAATGATTTCGGTGACAACCCTCAGCCTGTTTATCTCAGAATGGAGATCGGGGTTGAAAGGGCTCTTTGCCTGATAAGGGGAGAAGAGAGCATTCCTCAGAACGTATATCTTTATGCATTGAACAAGGAGATTGACTCAACCACCCTATACAACAACTCTTTCTCAAGAAGTGATTATGGCTTGACCCCTCTCAATATAGGTACAGCGGTTTATACCGGGGGTGACTCAATTAACATTGAAATGAACCTTGATTATGCAAGAATGCTGCTTTCAGCAACAAAAGAGGAGAGAGATTCCGTCAGCATGTTTGTAAAGAGGTTTAAAGGTTTCGTCATCACCACAGACCCTGTTCCGGACGGAATAAACGGAGGCCGTTTCAATATGATAGATCCGGCATCTGTCTTTATGAAGATGAAATACCGCCATGTTTCTGCTGCAAAAAACATAGATAAGGACAGTATTCTCCTATACAATATTTTAACTACAAAGTGCTTTTACACCAACTTATTCTCTCATGGTTCAAAGTCTCTTGAAAATACAGCTCCGGGAGAAAAGATTATGCTTGAGGGTCTGGGCGGTGTAAAACCATACATCAACTTCAAGGATGTAAGAGCAGAGTTCCTTGCCTGGGCTCAGACAAAGAATATTGATCTCAATAAGGTACTTATAGCAAAAGCAGAGCTGATACTCCCATATGAGTTCCCGAATGACTTCACCGTAATGGAGCAGTTTCCTGCATCGATCTATCTTGCATATAAATATTTCGCGGAGGATTATAAATCAAAAATGTACTATCCTATAAACGATATTTATGGTGTAGGTGCAGGTACTCTAAACAGGTCTCTTTTCTACTACTCTATGGACATCAGCACATTCCTGCAACATGTTCTGAACAACACACTCGAAGAAGAGAAGTGGAACACATGGATTACTCCTGTCACGCAGGTATCAAACTCTTACACCGGAAGTGTAACATATTACATAGACAATCAGATATACAGCAAGGCTACACTAAACGGAGCTTCAAGCACAAGAAGACCAAAGATCAACATTACATATTCGGTTCTACCTTAAAGAAAACCGGATATAGTTAGGACATAATAAAAAAAGAGGGTATTGAAATCAATACCCTCTTTCTATTTTTGTAGGTAAATTTACTTGATCTTTCTGAATATGATTGAGGAGTTATGTCCTCCAAAACCAAAGGTATTATTCAGAGCAGCATTTACTTCACGCTTCTGGGCGTGGTTTAGGGTTAGGTTTAGCTTGTAATCGATCTCCGGGTCTTCCTCTTCGAAGTTGATTGTAGGTGGAACGATGCTGTCTTTAATAGCGTGGATACATGCAAGCGCCTCAATTGCTCCGGTTGCACCCAGAAGGTGTCCGGTCATTGATTTTGTAGCACTGATATTTAATTTGTATGCATGTTCTCCGAATACAGCCTTGACAGCTTTCAGTTCGGCAATATCTCCTAATGGAGTAGATGTACCGTGAACATTGATGTAATCAATATCCTCAGGTTTCATGCCGGCATCTTCGAGAGCCAGTTTCATAACTTCTTTTGCTCCCAATCCTTCAGGATGCGGAGCTGTGATATGATAGGCGTCTGCAGTCATAGCGGCACCGGTTACTTCACAGTAGATCCTGGCACCTCTTGCTTTAGCATGCTCGTACTCTTCAAATACAAGTATACCTGATCCCTCACCCATGACGAAACCGTCACGGTTCTTGTCAAAAGGTCTTGATGCGTGAAGAGGATCATCGTTTCTTGTAGAAAGAGCCTGCGCTGAATTGAATCCGCCTATGCTCGGGATAGAAATTCCAGCCTCCGATCCTCCTGTAACAATAATATCGGCCTTGCCGAGTTTAATGTACATAAGGGCATCTGCCATGGCATGTGTAGAAGATGCACATGCAGAAACGGTAGCATAGTTAGGGCCTCTGAAGTTATACTTCATTGAAACAAGTCCCGGCGCTATGTCTGGAATCATTTTTGGAATGATAAAGGGGCTAAATCGAGGCACTTTTCCACCTTCGACATAGCCCTCTACCTCACTGTATAGGGTGTTTATACCACCTATACCTGAGCCGAGTATCACTCCTATTCTGTCCGGATCGATTTTTTCCGAGTCAATATTGCTGTCTTTCACTGCCTGTTCAGCAGCTATAAGGGCAAATTGTGAATAGAGGTCGAGCTTGCGCTCTTCTTTACGGTCAATGCCATATTTACTCGGTTCGAAATTTTTGATTTCACAAGCAAATTTTGTTTTGAACAGAGTAGTGTCAAAACGGGTAATAGGACCACATCCATTGACGCCCTCGTCCAGATTCTTGAAAAAATCCTGAACATTGTCCCCAAGTGGATTTATTGTTCCTATACCGGTAACTACAACTCGTTTTAATTCCATATGCTTGTACTGGGAATTTATTTTGCGTTCTTTTCAATGTAAGAGATAGCATCTCCTACAGTTGAGATTTTCTCAGCTGCTTCGTCAGGAATTGTAATACCGAAAGCCTTTTCGAATTCCATGATAAGTTCTACTGTATCGAGTGAGTCAGCACCTAAATCATTAGTAAAACTTGCAGTTGGTGTTACCTCAGATTCCTCAACGCCCAACTTGTCAACGATGATGGCTTTAACCTTTGCATTAATGTCTGCCATAATTAAAAAAATTAGTTAATAATTGTATTTATTTTCAAAACCAGGATGCAAAGAAAAACAAAAAAAATGTAAAAAAGAAATTTCTGCCAAGTGAAGTTATAATAATTTGATATACATATATATAGCAAATAGAGTGTAATTATAAGCAGATTTCGTTATTGAGTTTTTTTGTTATCTTTGTACTTTAATATGCTAATAATGAGTAGTATAAAAATTGCTATTTTCGCCTCAGGGTCAGGCACAAATGCGGAAAATATCATAAAATATTTCAGTGCCAAAACTCTGTGCGAAGTCAGCTTGGTTCTTTGCAACAAAAAGGATGCCTATGTGACAGAACGGGCGAGACAACTCAATGTGCCGTCAGTTATATTCACCAAAAGTCAGCTTGAAGATAGCACCTATATTGATGAACTCCTCTCTGAAAAAGGTGTGGAATTTATAATACTTGCAGGATTCCTCCTCAAGATTCCCGAGAGGTTGCTCAATAAATACCACAAGAGAATAATAAACATCCATCCTGCATTATTGCCTAAATACGGAGGAAAGGGCATGCACGGCATGCATGTGCATGAGGCCATCATCGAGGCAGGAGAAAAGGAGTCTGGAATCACAGTACATGTTATTGATGCCGATTACGATAAAGGAGAGACAATATTCCAGGCAAAGTGCACTATTGAGAATGGTGACACACCTGATATACTTGCCTCAAAGATACATGAACTGGAACAGAGATATTTTCCTGAGGCTATACAGAATTACATACTGAAAACAAGGTAATTCAGTATTTCCAAAGAGGGTACTAGTATTTCATCTGAAAAACGGTACTCGGGCTTGTGTATATCCGGCGTACCAATACCATTTCCTATATCAAAATAAGATGCCTGCACCCCGGTCGTAAAATGGCAAAAATCGTCTGACCCACGCCCAGGTTCATCCACATACACAACTTTATGTCCTGTGGACTCAGCTGCCTTAACAACCATATTATTTGCTTCATCAGTGTTCACAGTAGCCGGGAATCGGTCGTGATAACTAATTTTAAGATCAAGTTTGTCCCTTTTGGCAAAACCCGTGGCCATCTCCTCCACAGTCGAACAAAGTTTCTCGAGGCCGGTGTCTTTAAAACCTCTCAATGTTAGTCTCAGAACACCATCCCCGGGAGTCACACCATAGTTTGCCTCACCAATCTCGACATTCACGACAGTTGAGAGCACAAATCCGTCAAACATACCTTCAGCACTGTTAAGCCTTTTTGTCTCCGAAATCAGTGCAAAAATGGCATCTGTGGGCGATTTTGCCTGCTCAGGATATGCTGCGTGAGATGCCTCCCCGGTGAAACGAAGCTCCATGCCTACTGAAGCTGCGGCATAAGTACCACGATGTATCACTACCCTGTTCAGCTCATAGTTTGGATTGTTATGCAGTGAAAAGACATAGTCAAACTTTAAGTCCAGACCTTTCATCTCCTTCACCATTAGGGCAGCTCCCTCACCAATCTCCTCGGCAGGCTGGAAGAGAAGATATACCTTGCCGGCAAAATCCCGGTTTACATGTAATCTTTGGGCGAGACCAAGAATGATTGCCATATGGCCATCGTGGCCGCACAGGTGTTTGCATCCACTATCAGTATCTATAGCATCCAGCTCACAGCGGAACATCTTTGACGGACCGGGTCTGTTGCCCCGGTACTCAGCAATTATGCCATACCCTCCAATATTTCTGAACAATCTGTCCGGCTCTGTTTTTGTCAGATATTCCAACACAACCTCAGCAGTTTTTTTCTCCTTATGTGAGTATTCAGGAATGGCATGAAGCCTCTCCCTTATTGTTTTCAAATCATCTTGTGATCTCATCTCTATGGTTGTGGTTATCATGAGCATAAACAGCAAAACTCTAAAAAGTTGTCTGTTTTTCATATGGTGTTGTTTTATCAAATTTATGTAAAAATTTTAGGATGTGCTCTTAATATCTCAATTTTGCACGTCGCAAAAAATAAAACCATAAAAATGTACAAAAATCAAAAAAAACGTACCCCCATCTGTTTTAAAAGATGGAAGCGTGCTCCCTGGGCTGCTTTTGCATCCATGGGAAAGCTGATAAAGATAGGTGTCCTATCTGTATCATGCTCAATTTTGGTCATGAGGAGCCAGCCACTGCTAGCGCAGAGCAGCACCAAAAGTGACAATGACACTATCCGGGCTCTTGAAGAGCTTGTAATCAACACAGAACGACCCACGCCATTCCAGCCTCTGGTAAGAATCGTATCGGTCATCCAGAGAAGCGAAATAGAGCAGGCTGCTGTCAAAAACCTTCCCGATCTTTTGCGACACTTTTCCGGGATTGACCTTCGTAGCCGTGGAAGCGAAGGTGTTCAGGCAGACCTGAATATTCTCGGAGGAACTTTTGATCAATCAATGGTTATGATCAATGGAATCAACTACACGGACCCACAAACCGGACACTACTCACTTGACATACCAATAGAACTTTCTCAGATAGAGCGCATTGAAGTACTGCAAGGGCCCGGAGCAATAAACATTATCACCCGTAATCCCTCAAGTCGGGATATCAGTGCAAGCCTCTCAGGCGGAAGTCACGGATATCTGAAGGGCAGCGGCAATATCGGATTCTCCGGCGGCGCTCTTTCCGGGCAGATTGGAGGAGGTTACAGCCAATCTGACGGATATTCCGAAAACACCGATTTTAATATTTCTAACCTCTTTTCAAACATTACTCTGAATATTCATCCGGGACACTTGCTGACCTTCACGGGAGGCTACCAACATAAGGAGTATGGAGCCAACAGCTTCTACTCTGTTGCATACCCAGAACAGTTTGAAGAGACCCGTACATTTCTCTCCTCCTTACAATACCTTTATGAAAGTAAGGGTTGGCAGGTACGCGGTTCTATATACCAACGCAGGCATTACGACCGTTTCGAACTTTTCCGGTATGATGCAGCCTCATGGTATACCGGGCACAATTATCACCAAAACGATATCTACGGATTTTCTACCGAAGCAGCCCGCAGATGGAGTACCAAGAGCACAACCATGATAGGTGAAGGCTACCGTGTAGAGCATATCTACAGCACCGTTCTGGGAGATCCACTCAAAAGTGGGAAGAGTGTCCCATTTGAGGATGATATCGAGTATACACGTTCTAAACAACGTGATATACCCTCAATCTACATCAAACAGACGGAGGTTATAGGAAGATGGCGCCTGAATGCCGGCGTCACCCTTGAAAGATCCGGGGATGTGACACATCTCTGTTACGGAGTTTCCGGCTCTTACAGCATCTCTCCTTATCTGGAGGCAAATGGCTGGATAAACAACTCATTCAGAAACCCGACCTTTACTGATCTCTATTACAAGAGCCCTACTCAGACCGGAAATATGAATCTGAAGCCGGAGGAGATGATAACCGGTCGTATTGGGATTAAATACACTAAGCGCAATCTGTCTTCTTCAATATATACTTTTTACAGAAGGGGTGTGAGGATGATTGACTGGACAAGAGAGAGCGGGTCAGACCAGTGGAGCGCCAGCAATATCACAAATGTCAACTCAACCGGATTAGAGTATTCTCTGAGATATATCATGAATTATGGCATTTTAAAAAGTGCCGGGATACTCTATGCATATCTTGATGTGACAAAGAATAGTCCCGGGATCCATTCGCTCTATGCGACTGACTTTCTCAGACACAAGGCAGCACTCACTATTGACCACAAAATTGCAGGCAAACTCGGGGCAAGCTGGGTTTTCAGCTACCAGAAGAGAGAGGGGACATATCTTGGTGCGGATAATACCGAGATTCCATACAAAGGATTCATGCTTGCAGATCTCAAGTTATCATGGAACAGTAAGAGATACAACATTTCAATGGATGTCACCAATCTTTTTGACAAGGAGTATCTCTATATAGGTAATCTGCCCCAACCCGGCAGATGGATAAAGTGCGGGGTTGAGGTCAGACTCTGATCAGACTACCTTAGTTGGAAAATCACAGGGAAAACATAACGTACCTTTACATTTTTTCCCCTCTGAGTACCGGGAGTCCACTTCGGAGACATTGCGACAACCCTTAGTGCCTCCTGATCCAACGATGGAGCAACACCCCTGACAACCTTTACATCGCGGACGTCTCCCCCCTCGTCTACAACAAAACTAAGGATTACTCTACCCTGCACCCTCTCTTTACGAGCATCTGCAGGGTAGTTTAATTGTTCGAAAACCCACTTTGTAAATACATTCTCGTCTCCCCCCTGGAATCTCGGTTTAATCTCGACGATCTGGAATGGGACCTCATCATCCGGACCATAAACCTTTTTAACTGGTATGAAAGGAATTTCTTCCATCTCATCCTCGTTTTTATCCATTTTAGTTTTGTCCTTTGCCGTTACTGGAGTAAAGTCCTCTACAACTACCTCTTTTGTGACTGTTGTAGTTGTGGTTGTAGTCTTTACTTTCTTTTGTACGGGTTTGTTCTGTGGGGCTGTCACTGGTTTGTTTTGTGTGGCTGCCACAGGTTTCTCCTGTTGGTCAAATACACCCGCTACCAGCTTGTCCGGAACTGCAGCCTTAACCTCTTCCAAGGTCACGCATGAAATACCGATGAAGAGAGCGAGCGCTGACAATGACAGAAGAACAACTCCGGCCATTGATGTTTTCTTTTTAATCAAGATGCTCATTTTTCTAAGTCTTTTAATTGTTAATGAATTATTTAACCTATTAGCTAATAAGGGTGAAATTCCAAATTGTATTGAGAGAATAAATTTCTGATATCTGTCCACATCATAACCTCCCTCTATAACGTCTTCATCTGCCTGGAACTCGTGAACAGATGCCAACGCCTTTCCTGAGAGAAACATAAATGGATTGAACCATTGAAATATTTTCAAGATTGATAATAGCAGCAAATCTCCGCTATGCTTTCTTGATATGTGGGCCTTCTCGTGACACAGCAACATTTGAGTCTCTGCAGTATCTTCAAGAAGTTTTTTACTCAAAAATATTGTTCTTAGGAAGGAGAACGGAGATTTTACATTGCTGTTGAAAACAACCCTAACACCTTCAATGCTCCTTTTCTCCCCTGTAAGGTACATTGCAGCAAGGACTGATATTTGAAACAACAGATATAGAGCATACAACACTGCCGCTATAAAAAAGATTTTTTCCAGATAGATTCCGGGATCTGCACTCTGAATAGTCCCGGCACTATCGGCCACCCCTCCGGAGCCATCCGGCCTTATAATGACCTCAGGAAGTCGGATTTCAGGGATATTTCCCTTGAACACAGGAATTGTTATCAATGGGAAGATTGTCGTAAACAGTGCCGACAGGAGTAGGTATACTCTCTGAACGCCATAGCTGCACTTTCTTTCTGCAACGGTTTTGTACAACAGCCAGAAGAGGGCTCCGCACAAAAGCGATTTTACGATATATAGAATAAGCTGTGTCATCACTTGTTTTTCTTAAGAATATTCAAAATCTCCTCCGCCTCCTTCAGTGATATCTCCTCTTTTTTTGAGAGAAATGAGACCATGTTTGAGACTGAACCGGAAAAAAACGAAGAGAGCATATTTCCGACATAACCATTGAGATATGTCTCTCTCTCCACCAAAGGATAATATTGGTGGGACTTGCCGTACGAATCGTGCGCCACAAAGCCCTTCTTCTCCAGGATACGGATTATTGTAGATACTGTGTTATATGCAGGCTTCGGTTCAGGGATGTCATCCATCAACTCATTGACAAAGGCTTTACCCCTTCCCCATAATAGCTGCATAACCTGTAATTCTGCTTTTGTCAGCTCTTTCAACTCTTTTCCTTTTTTCATGCTTTAATTATTTTTAACAAATATAACTAATTTTTTAGTTATACAACTATATATTTAGTTTTTTAACTAATTTTTTCGTTGATTCGATTTTGAATAAATTGGAACAAAAGTATAATTGACTTAATTTTACCAAAAATTAAACCAAAAGTGAAAATTTCAATCAAATCATTTTATAGGTATAATAAACTACTTAAACATATGAAAAGTAAAATCACTATTATGTTAATTTCCACAGCTCTGATTGCAGGCTCATGCAAAGAGTCCTCTGAAGGCAAGGACGGGACTCCAATCGCAAAAAGCACTATTACTGTAACTAATGGCAGGTTTACTGTCGAAGTAATGCAGAATCTTGGCAGGCTAAGTGATCCCCAAGTCTCTCCGGACGGGACAAAAATTCTCTATGGAGTCTCCTACACAAGCATAGAGCAGAATAAAAGCAACCGTGAGCTCTATGTAATGAACATTGACGGAAGTGACAACAAGCAGATTACTTCAACTGTAAAGAGTGAAAACAATGCCCGCTGGATTAACGGAGGAAAACAGATTGCATATCTGTACGGCGGTCAGCTCTATGTGATGGAGAGTGACGGCTCATCTGCAAAAAAGATAAGCGATGTAGAAAGGGGAATATCAGAGTTCACTTTCAGCCCAAAGGGTGATAAGATTCTCTATATAAGCACCGTTAAATCCATCGAAAAACCTGTGGATAAATATCCTGATCTCGACAAGGCTACCGGCAGGATAATCAAGGATCTCATGTACCGCCATTGGGACACATTCGTAGAGGAGATTCCCCATCCGTTTGTTGCTGACTTCAACGGAAAGGAGCTTACCAATATTACAGATGTCCTTGAGGGAGAACCTTACGAATGCCCTACTCTGCCTTTGAGCGGCATTGAACAGCTCAGCTGGAGTCCTGACGGAGAGAATATCATCTATGCCTGCCGTAAAGTGGTAGGTGTCGAATATGCCTTTTCAACCAATACAGATATATACCTCTACAACTTAGCCTCAAAAAAGGCACAGAATCTGACCGAAGGTATGATGGGTTATGATACTGACCCGCTATACTCGCCTGACGGGAAATCGATTGCTTGGATAAGCATGGAGAGAAACGGCTATGAGGCAGACAAAAAGAGACTCTTTGTAATGGATCTTGCATCCGGAACAAAAACAGAACTTACCACAGATTATATGTACAATGTGGAGAGCATCACATGGTCTCCCGATTGTTCGGCTATCTATTTCACATCTTGCGTCAAGGCACTGACAGGTGTATACAAAGTAACCATCAGCGACAAGGCTATAACCCAACTCACCAAAGGACAATATGACTTTGACGGAGTTCAGGTTTCAGGTGACAAACTCTATACTACTTACAAGAGCATGTCAATGCCAAATGAGATTGTAGCAATAAACACCGCCGACGGTTCATACACACAGATCTCCAACGAGAATAAAGCCATCCTGGATCAGGTTAAGATGGGCAAGATCGAGGAGAGATGGATAAAGACTGTTGACAATAAAGATATGCATATGTGGGTTGTATACCCTCCTGATTTCGATTCATCGAAGGTATACCCTACTCTTCTGTTCTGCACAGGCGGGCCGCAGGGAACTCTCAGCCAGAGCTGGTCATACAGATGGAATTTCCAGCTGATGGCTGCCCAGGGATACATAGTAATCCTTCCTAACAGAAGAGGAACAACCGCATTCGGTCAGGAGTGGTGCGAGCAGATATCGGGAGACTATCCGGGTCTGAATATGCAGGACTATCTTTCATCTGTAAAGGAGATGAAAAAGGAGAAATTCGTCGGAAAGGTCGGAGCCTGCGGCGCAAGCTACGGAGGATATTCCGTATACTACCTTGCAGGCATCCATAAAGGTCTATTTTCTGCCTTCTCTGCTCATGCGGGAATTTTCAATCAGGAGCAGATGTATATGATGACAGAGGAGCTTTGGTTCCCTAAATTTGACAACGGAGGAGCACCTTGGGATGATAATCCCATTGCAAAAAGACACTACTCTCTCTCTCCTCACAAACTTATCAAGAATTGGAACACCCCTATTCTCGTAACTCACGGAGAGATGGACTACAGAGTTCCTGTAGAGCAAGGCATGGCTGCATTCAATGCTGCAAAGATGATGGGAGTACCTGCAGAGATGTTGCTTTTCCCTGACGAAAACCACTGGATCCTCAAACCACAGAATAACATTCTCTGGAACCGGATCTTCTTCGAATGGTTTGACAAGTGGCTGAAGAACTAATTAGAACCTATTTATATTAACCAAACAATAAAAACAATTTCAATGAAATCCAGACTCCTGACAATTGTCTTCATGGCTGTGACAATCTGCTCATTCGGACAAAAGAAGCCCTTGGACCACTCTGTCTATGACGGATGGAAAACCATCGGAGGATTTACCCTGACAAAAGATGCAGGATACTCACTGTTTTACATAAACCCCCAAGAGGGTGATGCTGAAATGGTGTCACTCAATATTGCAACCGGACAGATGGATACAATCCATCGCGGGAACTCCTATAAAGTCACTGAGAATGGCAAATATGCCGTAATGACAATCAAGGCTAAATTTGAAGAGACCAAGGCAGCCAAAAAGAAGAAGGTAAAACCTGACCAGATGCCGAAGGATACTTTAGGGATATATGACATTCGTACCAAAAATCTGAAAAAATATCCATTCCTCAAGGCATTTAAGGTAGGAAGATACCCGAATGATTTCGTGGCATTTCAGACAACACCGCCTGCAGATACCTCAAAAGGGAAGAAAGCTGTAAAGAAAGAGAAGGAAGAGGGCAGCGACCTGATGGTATACCAATTCTCGACAGGCCTTATAGATACAATAAAATATGTGACCGATTACGACTTTTCAAAAGGAGGCGACACACTTTTTGTTGTAAGAGTGCCTAACTCAAAGGATTCTCTGAATAAAGACTGTGCAGGGCTATATATGTACAACCCTTCAAAGAGGAGTTTCACAACTATTTACAATACATACAAGAAACAGAAAGTAAATTTGCCTACAATATCCAAAAACAACAGTACTCTTGCCTTCTATGCAAAGCTGGACACAGCAAAGGCTAATCAGAAAGATGTCTCGGTGCTGGTATACCGCGAAGGATTCGAAAAGGCAAAAGTAGTTGCTGACAACAAGATGCAGTGGCTTCCGGAGAAGCACAATGTCACTGAGGCTCGCTCTCTGCAGATGGACTCATTAGGCAAAAGGCTCTTCTTCGGAATTGCCAAGATACAGCCGGAGAAAGACACAACCCTGCTTGATTCTGAGGTTGCAAAACTCGATATCTGGCACTATCAGGAACCATTTCTGCAGACAGTACAGCTTAACAACCTGGCCCGTGATCTTAAGAGATCCTATGTTTGCAAAATTGAACTGGAAGGAGAGACTGACTTTGCACAACTTGCAAGAGAGGAGTATCCGATTGTACATGTTCCTGAAGAGTGGTCAAGTCAGTGGGGCTATGCATTAACCAATAAAAATTACGAGCTGGAGATTCAATGGTCGGCAAATCCACGCTGTGACCTGTGGATTGTCTCTGTAAAAGATGGCAAAAGCAGGGTATTACTGAAAGATGTATACCTCAACTATGTCTCCCCCTCTCCGGAAGGAAAGTACATTACGTGGTTCAACCTCACCGACCGTAATTGGTACTCATATGATGTAGCAGAAGACAAAATAAGGAACATTTCGTCTGATATCAAGACATCACTTACTGACGAGCTTCACGACACTCCGGAGATGGCCTCCGCATACGGTTCGTGTGGCTGGATGACAGATGATGCAGCATTTTTCATCAGGGACAGGTATGATGTTTGGCAACTTGACCCCAAGGGTGTAAAAGCTGCTATTAACCTCACAGACGGCATCGGAAGAGCGGAGAAAAAGAGCTTCAGCATTGTTGACCTGAGCGAAATGCTTCTTCCTCCGGGAACCCCGGGTGTTAAAAATGACCCTGTAAAACCTGGCTCTACAATATATTTCTCTGTTTTTGATGAAGTAACCAAGAACAACGGCTACTATTTCAAGGATCTGAAAAAGAAAAAACCTGTTATGACCAAATGGGTACTTGAACCGAACACTTTCACTTACCTGACAAAATCCAAGAAGGGCAACATCATTACATATACAAAACAAAACTTCAAAGAGTCTCCTAATCTCTGGATTACAAAAGACAACTTTAAGACCCAGACCAAGATTACAGACATAAATCCGCAACAGAAAGATTACAATTGGGGCACAGTAGAGTTGATCAAGTGGAAATCCAAAACAGGTATTGACCTTGAGGGTCTTTTGTACAAACCTGAAGATTTTGACCCTGCAAAGAAGTACCCGATGATTGTATATTTCTATGAGAGGAATTCACAGTACCTGCACTATTACAGGGCACCGGCACCAAGCCGTTCTACCATCAACGTAGCGTACTTTGTAAGTAACGGATATATCGTATTTATACCGGACATAGCATATCAGATAGGCCATCCGGGCAAGAGCGCACTGGATTGCATCGTACCTGGCGTTGAGAAGATATGTGAAAACCCCTGGGCAGACAGAGAGAATGTCGCTATACAGGGACAGAGCTGGGGAGGATATCAGGTTGCCTATATGGTAACCCAGCCTCAGGTGTTCAAATGGAAAGCCGCAGGGGCAGGAGCTCCTGTGTCAAATATGACAAGTGCTTATGGTGGTATCAGATGGGGCACCGGAGTTGTACGCCAGTTCCAGTACGAGCACACTCAGAGCCGCATAGGCAAGACCTTGTGGGATGGGCTTGATCTCTACCTCGAGAACTCTCCTATCTTCTTTGTTGACAAAATCGAGACTCCTCTTTTGATTATGGCAAACGACAATGACGAGGCAGTTCCTTGGACTCAGGGAATTGAGTATTTCACAGCTCTCAAGAGGCTCGGTAAACCGGCATGGATGCTTCAGTACAACAAGGAGACCCACAACCTTTCTGACCGTGTCAATGCAAAGGACCTCTCAATAAGACTCTCTCAGTTCTTTGATCACTATCTTAAGGGTGCACCTATGCCTGTATGGATGAGCAAAGGTGTTCCTGCAACATTGAAGGGGATTGATTGGGGATTGGAGTTGGAAAAATAAGGTATTCTTTATTACAAAAAAGTAGGGTGACTAAAATTTAGTCACCCTTTTTTATTGTTGGAAATACTGTTTCAGGGCTGTCCATCCTTTGTCGCATTACAGCTATAAGCTTTAAAGACACTGGTTTTTCTTAATTTGTTCTCGATAGCCGCTTTTTATACTGTGTAGAAATAATGTCTCAGGGCTGTCCATCCTCAGTCGTAAACTCCCTCCGGCTGAATGCCCTGATCCGTTATTTCTACACAAACTTATTAGCGGCTTCATAAAATCACTAAAAACCCAAGGTCATTTTCTGTCTTATGTCTTCAATTTACCTTGCGGAAACCCTAATAAATATTGGCTTTTTGAAAACCCTCCCTGAATCACCCTGTAATTACCTCAATATTATTTGTATAGCCATTTAAAAATTCATATTTTTATAACATGGCTTTCTCCTAGTAACGATCCATAAGCCCAAACATCTGACAAAAGTGAACGTACTCCTCAATAACAATGAGGTATGTTCAATAAATATGATTATAAAAACATTTCTGCCCAATTATAACAAAATGAGTACGATTGAATTTTTCTTTCAAGATCCCACAGATTTTAATGAGCATCAAAGCTCATTTTCAACGCTGTTTTTATTGAGACGTGATATACTTACTAGTTTTGGAATTAACCCTAATGACAATTCTAGAATTCAATATCAAGTATTATTTCCAGGTACAATGGCAATAATGGCTGGAATTGATTTATTGTCAAAATTCCACTTTACAGACAGTAATGTTCATGGAAATAAATCCGGAGACAGATTCAAGGGCTATGTTTCGAAGTATATAGATTGTACAAATCAAGAAATATTATATCAATTGAGAAATTCACTTCTACACTCATTTGGCCTTTACTCAAAAGATAAAAAAGGAAAGGAATACAATTTCATTCTGCTCCAAGACACTTCAACTTTTATTTCAACAACTGACAATAGAAATTATTACATCTCAATTTTGAACTTGCTTAGTAAATTTGATGAATCTATAAATAATTATAAAGCTGATTTATTAATCAGTAATCAATTACGGAAAAATTTCTCTGATATGTTTACAAAATATGGGCAAATAGGAATTCCAAAATAACTGGGCATAACATGCGCTTTGAGTCAGGCGGGTTAATGTGCAAACGCCACATTTCAAACTTGTAAGAAATTTTGTTAACTTAAATAATATTTGTGCTTTCTATCCCCGCCCGAACGCAAAGCACAGAACCGTTAGTGCCAAGCGGGATGATAGGCAATTTTTAAAGTTTTATCAATAAATATGAATAATCGAAATGTAATTTTGACAGGTGCAGGTGCGGTTATTCCGTGGGGGGCTCCTAATACAGATAAGTTAACTGAAATCTTAAGAAAGGATTCCACATTTATAAATGATAGGAGAGAATCAATTGGCGAATACATATACTCACTTCTATTATCTCAGAAAGAAAAACGAAGAGGATATCATACTCCAAATTTTGAAACAATGTTACATTTTGTTGAGTTGCTATTTGAATATAGAAGATCTCAATATTCTATGTCAGATAGTTTTTTTCAACTGAATGATTTTTTCTTGATTGATTTTAAAATAAAGAATTCACTAGAAACATTTGAAAGCAAAAACCCAAATTTTTATTCATTAAGTAATAATAATCTAGCCAAATATTTAGATACAGCATTTGACTCAAAAAGACTAGTTGAAAACGAATATTTCTATTATGAGCTTTATCTACATTTTACATTTTTAATAAAAAAGGAAATTGAGAAATACGAAATTAATGGGGAACATGATTACTGTGAACTTAATAAAGGTTTTAATCAATTTCTTAATCAAATTAAGGGTGAAAAAGGAATTGTTAGGTTTTATACATTAAATTATGATTATTTATTTCCCAATATCTCAAATATGGAATTCTTTGATGGTTATGACAAAGTCTCTGGAAAAATTGATGAAAAGAGAATAATTGAGGATGACAATGTAGATTGCTACTATCATTTACATGGCTCATTTAAACTTAATTTAATTGGAGAAAAATCTAATGATTACAGCATAAGTAAAGTTCAAAGGAGCTTTGTTCAGAATGATTTTATACCATCGAATATAATTACAGGATATAATAAACCTGAAAGAATCTTTAATGATATATTCTATGAGTTTTACCAGAAAATGATTGAAGATTTTATAACTGCAGATAGAATCTTTATTATTGGCTATTCTTTTAATGACATGCATGTAAATGCAGCTTTAAGGAGAGCAATTAAGAAAGGTAATGTTGAGATTACCGTTGTTGATAAATGTAGTATAGAAGACTTTGGTTTTAAATATTCCAAAATTACAGGTAGAAATATGGATTATAATATGCATAAATTAATCAAAGAACCAAATACCTATCAAATGACAACGGAAGCAACAAAAGCAAAAGCATATTTAAACGGATTAAATGATTTTATTGGAATGCGATGAAAGCCAAGCACTAATATAATACTACCCTAATTTAGACCCCCTTGCGGAGTTTCAAGTTTATTGGGCCAAGGATTTCCAAAATAAAAAACGAATCATAGCAATTTTCAGTCAAAGAAGGAGTAAGGAGCGATTGAAGACATCAAGACGACAAAGACCTTGGTTTTTAGAAATTCTTATCACAAACAATAATTTCCAATTTGACTCTATAGCCGCTTTCAAGTTAATGGAGATTTGCCTAATAAGGGAAATTTTCAGCCGGAGCGAGCATCGCGAGTGAGGATGGACTTCCCTTATTAGGCATATCTCCAACATATAAAGCGGCTATCAAGAAAAAAACGAAGGTCTCTAAATAGAAACCTTCGTTGATTTTAATATAGAAATAACCTTACTTGAGCCTGATCAGACTTTGTTCCAATTCTGATTTCAGTTCTGCAGGTAAAGATGAATCCTTCAAAAGTGAAGTCATTGCATTCACAATCTCAGCTTTACGATAGCTCATTTCAAACCATCCGAGAGCCTCAGCAAGGGTTGCCCTGATAAGCGGCTTCTCCTGAGGGTCTGAAAGGACTTTCAACAAGCCATCGACCTGGCGATGTATATTGTTGTTTCTAAGGTTTCTTATCGCAGAAATCCTCGAGTCATCCGGAGCATTTTTGTCCATTATGGCATTGAGAGATTTATCTTGCTTCTTGAAACTATCCTTAAAATCATTAACGATTGCCTCTGCATTTCTCTTTACAAGATCTGTGTTGGCCTGCTTCTCAATCTCAGCAAAGACAGCCTTAGAGTCCATCACCAAAAGTGAGTTTTGGGCAGCATATTGTACCCTCTGACTCTCGTTGGCAAACAAAACAGTATTTACAAGCGAGGCAATCAGAGCATTTTCCCCGGTATATCCTGCATATCTTGCAGCATTCCTGCGAATCAGCTCATAAGAATCATCCAGACCGATTTTGAGAGCCTCTACAATATTCTTGTCACTTATCTCAACCAGCCTCTTTAGAGCCTCCATCCGGACACTGTAATACGGGCTGCTCTTGAGTACAGAGAGAAGTCTGTCCGAGAAAGAGTCACCATATATCCGTGACAGCTTTTTGAGGGCTATTGCATTTAGGGCCGGAGAAGAAGCTTTCAAGTACTCTTCCCACACTTTTGGATCCTTCTGATAGACGGCAAGGTTGTAATTGAGACTCTTGCTGCCCTCTGTGCGGAACATATAGGTAGGGTCGCCAATCATATGTGACTCGATAAACTGGAACTCCTTTTGCCAGAAACCTACACGAGCACCGGCTCCGAGAATCCCCAGCAACTCAAGAGACCACTTGTCCTGAAGCACATTGACTGTATTTCCCTGTGCCACAACTGTAGCGCCATCACCGAAAACATGATATCCGGCAATATAGCCAGGCCTGTGGAAAGAACCGTTGTAGCAGGCATCAAAAATCGAGAACTTAGGCTGCATCTTGATGTCAATAAGATCTTCAAGATGGATGTTATAATCAGCATTGAAGGTTGAATCAGAGACTCTTGTCTGGTCCAGTATTTTCTGATCAAAGAAAGATTCTTTTATACCCATCTCCTCCATTACACTCTGCTTGAAGTTTTCCCTTCTCTCACCCTTATATCTGCGATAGGTGTTCCTGAGGCTTATATAGAGGGCTTGCATCGGACCGATTTTATCCGGACTCTGCCCATCTGAATTAAATTCCACCTCATCTGCGTCACCTTTATATTCAAGCGTATTCGCCGCTGGAAACTCGCCATTGATATATTGAGTGTCAAAATCTCCATGCTCATGGAATATAAACAGGTCGGTGCCCTTCTGCTGCATCTTCTCAAAGAGCCTGAACTTCATAAACGGGTCCTGACGGTAGTTGTAGAAGCCATTGCCGGTAGAGACCTTGAAAGCCTCCGGAGCAACCTCACGCATGTAGAATTGTTCGTTCTGCCATGCAGTCAGACAATCTGAATTATATCCGTGACCGTTGAAAACAACGAACTTACCAAGCGGGTTACTCTCTTTGTGAGCGGCAACTACTTTTTTCAGATACCTTGAAAGTAAAAGGTTTTTATCCATTCCCATATCCGAAGGCGGAAGCATACGGGCCGAATAGAAGTCACTCTCCACAGCCTGCGGAGAACTCTCTTTCAACTTATAATAGTAGAGCCCGGGAAATTTCTCATCCTTAGAAATAAACTCAAATTCCAGATCGAGATCATCATAGAACCTGTCGGATGTTACAGAGGATTCAAACATCGGGAACTTCTCCTCATCCATCTTGAAAGCTGTTGTAGCATGCTGGAAATTCCTCACTCTTACAATCGGGACATTCCCGACAAAGACAGCACCTTCCATAACCGGCTTTTTATTATATATGGCACGAATCTCATTCCTGAGTACCATAGGGTCGTTCCACTCTCCAACCAGAATCATTGCACCAAGGCCCTCACTTTCGAGCTGCACCTTGTATGCCATTACATCTGTCTTGACAGCGGAAAAAGTCTCATTATCAACAACAATGAGAAATCTGCTCTCAAACCTGCCTTTTGCAGGAATAACCTTGCTCTTTGCAAAAGCATCTGCTCCAATAAAAATTATGATCAGAAGCAAGGCTGTTTTAAAAAATTTAATCTTCATCACTAAAATCTTTAACGCATGTATACTTCCAATCTATTCGCAGTCTTGAGCAGCTCAGCCCTAAGGGCCGGATCAAGGTTCTCTGTGGCAGCCACACTCCTGCAAGTGGAGATGATATCCTCTTTTCTGAACGAGAGTGTAAACCAACCCAGAGCCTCGGCAAGACTTGTCCTTAACTCAACCGACTCGCTGTTGTCGGCAAGCACCTTCAGATATTTATCAACCAGCTGGTGATAAGGATTGTTTCTCAGCATGCTGACACCCATCTGGCGAGCTTTCGGTTTAAGCGACTTGTCCGCAAGTTCAAGACTGTATTCTGCCATCCTCTTCTTAGAGGCTATAAGGTCGTTGAATTTTGCCAGAGTTGCCTTTTTGTCAATCAACCAGTCACTGCTGTTTATCTGATTAATTACCTCAGCCTCCAATTTGTCAATGTTCATCAGGTCAAAACAGAACGTAGAGTTGAACTGAACCCTCTCATCAAGAAAATCATTCACATATACAGAGGCTATATATGGGATAAACTCATCCTTCCCAATCCTTCCCATAGAATATGTAGATTTCCTTCTGATAAACTCATACGGATCTGTAACCGACTGCTTGAGCATCTTCTCGAAGTTTCCGTCGTTGTAGAACTGAAGCAGATGGTAGGTCTGCAACCTCAACATATAGTAAGGCGATGTCTTGTATGTATTTAAAAGCAGGTCAGACATTCCGGCATAGTTCAGGTTGAACAGCTTTTGCAATGCCACAGCCTTAAGATCCGGATGTTTTGCCTTGTTAAAGAAGTCAAGCCAGTATGCTGAGTCGTTCGACCTCATATCAGGCCTTCCGTTAAAAGGCTCCTCCGATATCGCAGGACTTGCAGCAAAATGGAATGTAGGGTCACCTATGATATGCGACTCGAGAATGTTTGTAAGCTGAGCCCACTCACCCACACTGTAACCCAATCCCATCAGACCCAACATGTCACTTGCAGATTTATCCTGAAGGACGTTCACAGAGTTTCCTATACCTATAACAGTCTTGCCTGCCGCAAATATATACTCCCCTGCGATAAAAGAGTCCTCACGGAAATCTCCGTTATAGCATGCGTCAAATATCACGACCCTCGGATTGGGTTTTATATTTGGAATATCTTTCAGAACTATACCCATACTGATTTCAGTCAAGGAGTCCTTAACCATCTGTTCCTTGTCAAAAGCCCCGGCAAACCAGGTAGAATCTATATGGTAATAGTTCATCCAATTTTTCTTGTAAGCCTCAATATCCTTATTGTCCCTCTTGAGTTTCCTCAGCTGCTCCCTAAACAGGGCTTTTGCAGCATCAGGATAGAGATCGGTGCCGTCAGCCTTTGGAATGCCTGTCATATATTGTCTTTCAGGCATACCGTGCTCGTGAAATAGCATCAGATCCACATCTTCTCTCTGCAACTCCCCTGTGATAGTCTCTTTCATATATGGATACATATGAAAAAGAAGGAATTTTGATGAATTTCTGTTTCCGAAAGCCTGAGGGAACTGCTCCCTTAAGGTTATACCCTCCTCTTTCCAAGCGGTAATGCTGTTTGAAAACGAACCTTCACCGGTATATGAGACCAATACATCCATCGCATTTCCGGACGCTCTTTCAATAATAAGTTTCTTAAAATAGTCCCTTATCTGCTGGTATCCTGCCTCTCCACTCCTGGTCGGTTTCAACCTTCCGGTATAGATATCGCAAGAAATCCTTTGCGGCGAGTCCCAACGAAGAGTGTAGTAGAAAAAGAGTGACTTAACAGAGTCTCTGGCAATAAAATCGAACTTGAGGTCGAAATCATCATAGAAACGGTCCGAAGGGACAGAGGACTCAAATATTGAGAATTTTTTCTGATCCATCTTGAATGCCGAGGCAAAGTGCTGTGCATCCCTGATCATAGGCACAGGAATCTGGCCGATAAATATAGCTCCTTCCAGATTCTTACCTTTATATAGTTCAAGGATTTTTTCCCTGACCTGCTCGGGAGCAGTCCAGGCTGATGGCATTAGAAACGTAGTGAAACCTTCGCCCTTTAGCATAGAATCATATTTATCTAGATCTTCCCTGCAAGCGTTATAGGTGTCATTATCCACAAAAATGGCAAAGCCTCTCTCTCCTGCCCTGAGAAGGGTGGAGAGAGAGACTGCCAATATAAGAATTAACAGTTTTCTGATCATGTCTCTAGAATGTAAAGCCTAAACTTATAGATGATTGAGTTCTGTTATCGTCTCTATCGGAAGGCTTATAGTAATCAACAGCAGCTTTGATAAACATGCAAGCCTTGCTGCTCTTGCTGATTTTGGTAAATAAGCTGATATCTCCGCCTACCTTTGTATAGCTGTCTTTCATATACTGAAAATCAGGAGTCATGAAGTCTGTGATGATGTATGAGTCAGGCTCGGCACCACCGTAGTTGTATTCACCGTCAAGATTGTTCTTGTATACAAGATTTGCTCCTATAAGGATATTGGAGTACTTACCCACAGAGAAGTTATACTTGCCGTTGACTCCAAGGAAGAGGTTCTTGAGCATCTCTGTTGATTCCGGCATATAGTATATGTCATCGTTCATCTTGTACTGAGCCGATACTCCTGCTCTCCAGTTGTAATCATGGTCCGCACCTCTGAAGAAGTCATACTTGAACGAAGCCAGTTGCTCCTTGTATGAAGAGCGGATACTCTTATACAGTACAATCCAGCTCTGAACATTGTATGAGTTGTCAAGTTCCTGGACATACTCTATACCATCAATCCTGTTATCTATGTATGATATTTCCAGACGCTGAAGATTATCACCAGCCTTAACAGCTATTGCCTTTGCCTCGAAATCACTATTCCTTACAGTACCCTCTTTCTTAGGCTTTGTTGGTGCGCTTATGACATCCTCCATTCCATATTTGTAGTTACCATAAATCAGGAATTTATAGTCATTCACACTATAGGAATATTGCAAGCCACCACCGACTGTATTGCCGTCATAGACGAACATACCGAGAGACTGAAGTCCGCCGACAGTTGCCTCATAGCCATTTCCAAGCCCTCTTAGCACAAAAACATCTTGATTCACCTGCGAATCACTGTTTGTTGTTGTTGACTCCTGAACAAGGTTCTGATATTCGAAGTTTATGCCTATATTATGGTTACCTAGCAGAACAACTGCTGAAGGTTTAACATTTATAGTATAGAAGTAGGTTTCAGAACGGGGGTCCATCTGCTTGGCTCCTACTTTCGTGCTATAATCAGCCTGAGCTCCGAGAACAACGCTCTCCCATAAAGACTTGGTAGCGACCCTCATAGAGAGATTGTAGGATTGTTTCATCCAGTCACTCAACTTATTATCCACTGTATAATAAGGCATTCTTCTCTGATTATCCAGCATTGTGGTATTGAAAAGAGTTCCCCGTTGAGCCTGATTTCCGTATGAGAAACTTCCCCACACATAGCCTCCGCCGAGTTTCAAACCGCCTTCTGAAGACACTCCTATATTACGCTCAGTATCACCGTCTCGATTTAGCTTATAATCACCGCTTTTGTAGTCATATGTAAACCTGAGGTCGCTGTAATACGAGAGATTGTCAAGAACAAGACCGGCGCCATTGTATGTTTCCATCCACAATGATCCGGCTTTAAGAACCTCTATGGATGCCGGAGATGTCTGTTTAACCGCAGCATCCTGGGCAACCGCTCCCTGAGTGGTTAAGAGTGTCATTAACAGCACTCCTGCCCAAAATATGTATTTAACTTTTTCCATTTTCATATCGTTGCATTTGTTAAACATTAATCCCATGTATTCCATGAAGGAGCTTTTGCATCGTACCTTCTTATCATAGGAGTATCTTTTACCTCAAAGTCATTTGTGCTGTTATTAGTATCATACAACACAACCCTTCCGTTTACAGTCTCCTTCACCCTTCTGGCAACGCTCATACCCTTATAGGTTCCCCCAACTGTCTGGGCTCCTGCATCAAGTACAGTTGGCATCCTCTTTAGATTCATCTGGTTTGGATTACCAACAAGTTCCAAAGCATCGACAACCTCAGCAATAGGAATCTTGTAGCACTTAGTTGTTGAGCCCACTGCTGTAACATAGTTACCTGGCACTATAGGCTCAGACGGGAAATAGATTACAAATGCACCCCCGAACACGGTGGTCAACCACTGAGGTGTAGGTGAAGGCCAGAATGCCATTGTCATATTTATGGCAGGATTGTCACTTATTATTGAGGAACTCCTCACAAAAGTCTCAAATTCGGCTGTTATCAGATTCACAGGGCAATTTGGATTCAATGTAGGTTTCTGGTGGTCATCCGCCATCTGCGCAATTATCACAGATTCTCCCGGATTAAGTGGGTAGTCCTTGTCTGTAGGTATCTGCCAGATCTGAAGTCCGTATACATACTTGTCTGCATCAGGACCGGACCAGACAGGAAGGTTTGCTGTTGCTGTCATAGGGTTTAGCAGTGATATGCAAAGACCCCTCACATTCTGTACTGTTGCACTGTTATTGTAGATCTCATAGAACTGATCACGGAAATATGAACCGCCTGATGGTGTCTTTGACCCGCAGTAGTATACCTCTTTTAAAAGAATATTTCCCGATTTAGAGGATTCTACCTTCACCTTTTGACGCACTCCTGAACGGATTATTTCCTGGTTTACAATGCTTCCGCTATAGTTATATGTAAAACCGTTTGCATTCATCTCTGCGGAAACGGTAATTGTATATATTCCCGGAATAACATCATCAACTGTCAGATAACCATCAGAAGGTACAGTTTTATTTATTTCAAACCTTTCAGCATAATTAATCAATTTCACATTAAACTCAGGCGGAGCCGGAGCATCTCCAAGCTGAAGGTCCAGTGTTATAACCGACCTCAAAGGTTTCACCTCCTCTGTCCCGGCATTATCCTCAAACTGCTCACATGCAGTCAGGCCTATAACAGACCAGAGTGATACTATAAATATCTTAATTAAATTTTTCATATCGAATCGTTTTTGCTATTTGATAGTTACAGTAAATTCAAAACCGAAATAAATCGGCACATTCAACCTGACATAAGAACCCGGGCTTTGCTTTTTCTCATATTTAGGTCTTGTGTTGAACATGTTGTTCACATAGAAAGAGGCCTTCATGAGGTCACCTATCTCCTTTGTAAGGTTCAGGTTAAAAGTAAATGTAGGGAAATAAGACTCAGCTATATGTCTTACTGCGCTCTTGGCATTAAGCATATACTCCAACTCGTCATAAGTCGATCCTTGTTTGTTTGCCAACTCATTCATCTGAGTCTGTGTCAGATTATGAACCTGACCATCCTCGTATGAAATGTAGGATACGAAAATTGAGTCGTTTCCATAATTTGTCCATGTCTTATTTATCCAGTTAACCTGTGCGGTTGCTGTGAGAACAAAACCGATAGACGGGATATTGTGAGTAGCACGCAAGGTTGTTGTGAATCTCTCTCTCTCATCCTTTGAATTTGCAGGCTCATAAATTGCTATATTCTTCTCCAAATTGTTACCATTGTCGTTTGTGCCAAATGTACTTCCGGCATTCCAGCCTGTTGTCCTGATATAAGCTCCGTTGAGAACGAATGATGTCCTTATCTTGTCAAACCTCCCCAGGTCGAAGTCAAATTCAACTCCCCTGTTATGGCTTCTTATGTTGTTCATAGGAGTTGCATAGCTTACAAAAATATTTGACCTTGCCTTCTCTTTAAGAGTAGGTATCGCTCCGGCATTGGATTGACCGACTTCATATTGTATATAGTTGATAAGATTAAAGTTATCAACCGAATTTCCAAGATTGTAACCGTTTTTCAACTTCTCATCAAAAGCTGTAACAGAGAATCTCATTTTGTTGATCTTAAGGTCAAAACCAATCTCATTCTTCCTGTTTGAAGCTATCTTGAGATCCGGGTTTTCAGTATTGAAAGATCTTGTTGAGATCAGAAGAAGCTGCTCGTTGGCAGGTACAATGCTACTGTTAAGAGTGTTGTAGTGGACAAAATCAAAATAAGCATTCTGAGGATAGAGGTATAGTGTGGTTGGAGCCTTTGCATTGACACCATGGCCGCCACGGATAAAGAGTTTCTCAGGGATAACCTCAATTGATGCATTGATACGAGGTGCCACAATGCTCTTTCCTTCAACATTATCAAACCTTCCGCCTAATTGGAGGAATATATCTCTTTTCCCTAATGACCATGTCATATTCTCCTCGGCATATAGTCCGTATTGTGTTACGAAAGGAATATCGGAATACTTTCTTGGTCTTGGAGATGAGTTTTCGCTGCTCAAATTTCTGTACGGAGGATTTGCCAAGTCATAAATTTTACCATCTCCCAGGTTGCCGTCAGATCTGAAGTCGGCTCCGACTACAATCCTGTTTGAAACATTTCCTATGGATTTTGAGAATGTTGCTTTCAATTTTGCAAATAAGTTCAACTCTTTACCATATATGTCATATCTGCTGGTGTATTCATTAGGGAGGACCGTAGCATAATAGCCGCTCTCAGATACAGGGATATTTGTAATCTCATTACCGTTAATATCATATACCTTCTGACCTGCCTTATTACTCAAAATTGCACCGTCTGTCTCTGACATTGAATAACCGGCAAACGCATTACCAAGAAGTTCACTTCTATACGAATGTTTATCTGTATAGTTTCCTGAAACAGTATAATTGATATTGTTCAACCAACCCTTATTAATGTTCCATGTACCATTTGTATTAAGCCTGAAACCATACTCCTGCGCGCCGGAGAATAATTGACTCCTTGCATCATTAGGATTGAGTTCACGGGTATCCTTACCCATTGTAAAGTCAAATGATGAATTTGAAACCAGGTTTTTGAAAACATTTGAATAGAGTGCCTTTGCGGTTACCCTTTGATAGTATACATAAGATTCTGTCAGTTCAGTGGTACTATATGCATAATCAGCACTTACATTTAGATTTCCCTTCTTCGCACCCAGGTTTATACCCTTGCTTACAGATGCCTGATATATACTTGGGTCAGTTTTAAACCTTACAGTAAGAGGCTCTCGTCCCGCTTTCGACCTTACGATGACAGCACCTGAAGTAAGGTCTCCGTACTCTACCGAAGGTATACCCCTGATTACTTCTATAGACTCTATGTTGTCTGTTGATATAGATCGTATATCAAATCCTGAATTCGGATTTGAACCACCTCCAACAGCTACTGCTGAACCAGTAATTGAAGGGGAAAGTGCTTGCATGTTGGCATTGTTTGAGAGAGGAGATCCATCCATATAGATAGTCGTTCCCAAACTGTTCATTGAACTACCTGTCGCTCCATTGTCCACACTCCTGATAGTAAATGTCTTTGCAGTCGAAAGATTAGGATTTGCTATAACTCCACCCGGCATAAGTTGCATGACGTCAGAGAGTGAGCTTGCCTGCAAGTGATCCATTGCCTGTCTCGAGATATTCGAGGCTGTTGCCTGTCCTGCCTTGCTCTCTGTTGCGACCACCGATACCTCGGTCAGCCTGAAAGAGCTATACTGCATTGAAAATGTCAATTCTGTAACTTTACCTGCAGGAAGTATAAATGTAGTATCTACAGGCTCCATTCCGAGGAAATTAATTTTTACATTCACCTTTCCCGGTGATAGTTTTTCCATCATGAATTCTCCATTCCTGCCTGTAGTGGCGACAGATCCCTGAGGGAGGACCTGAATTGTAGCAAACTCGACAGGTGTATTGGCTGTACCCCTCTCGATTACAAAGCCCCTTAGTGTTGCCTTTCCGCTCTGTGGGGTTTGTGCAGAGATATCTGCACAGAATCCCATCACCAGAAACAAAACTAAGGCAGAAACGGAGAAAATCTTTATTCCTCCTTCTGATACTTGTTTTTTGCGTTTTGTCATAGTTTAATATATTAATTAGGTTAATTGGTTAATCTATTGATTGTTCTTGTCAGTTCATTCTTAACTAGATCGTTTGTTTCAACTTTGGATTGTTCCTGACAGAATTTTATAATCTCGTCTCTCTTCCATGATTGTGTATACCAACCGAAAGCCTCTGCAAGTTGAACCTTAAGATCGTTGTCCTTTGATTCCTTGAAGAATTGGAAGAGGATATCCAGATTTGCTGTACTTGTAGAGTTACGAAGAGCTGAAATGGTGAATTTCTTCTCCTTTACCTTTGCTGAAGGGTCCATTAGCTCTTTATAATCCTCTGCCCTGCGATCATAAGTATACTCAAATCTCTTCTTATCTTCCACCTTTCGTTTATACCACTCATAATTCTTTCCGGAAAGAGCCTTGTCTATGGCAGCAAGTGCGGCTTCTGCAGGATAGTTGTCCAGAGCTGATTTCAATTGAAACTCCACCCTCTTGCTTATACCCGGCTGAACATACAGTGAGACAATCAAATCCAGAAGCTCCGGCGAGAGACTGTTTGAAGCAGAAATGCAGGCCATCCTGCGCTGAAGTTCGTAGCTGTCCTGTAAACCGAGTTTTATTGATGGTATAAGGTTCTTATCATAGCTCTTGTTTATAAGGGTGAATGCTTCAAGCCTTACTACGCCTCTAGTCTCCTCCTTTTGAATCTGAAGAAGCTCATCGGTTGAGATCTTACCTGCCTGATAGAGCATTTTCATTGCAAGTGCCTTGAAGTCGGCATTTGAATCCTTCATGGCTTTTCTCCAGAACTTCTCATTTGAGCGTTCATTGACCATAGCCTCATTGACATTCTTCAGATCAGGTCTTGAAGTGGTAAAGTGGTATGTTGGATCACCAATAAGGTGAGACTCAAGAGTCATTTGACCCTTTGCCCAGTTACCGGCGCATACTCCGAGATCGAGAAGACCCATAAGCTGATTTGTCCAGGTATCCTGAAGTGTGTTTACAGTGTTTCCCTTTACGACAATTGTACGGCCCGGATTGAAGATATAGTGACCGCTGATATAATCATCCATATGGAATGATCCGTTGTAGCATGCGTCAAATATTATCATACGGGCGTTTGAGACATATCCCTTCATGTCCGGCAGACTGGCATCCATTGCAACACCATTCAGGCTGTCCTTTTCCATTATCTTAGGATCAAATGCGTTGTTCACCCATGATTCAGGAACTCCGTACTCTTTCATATAATACTCTTTGCTTGCAGTGGTATCTTTGGCTCCTCTGATTTTTGACCTGAAGAAATTTTTGGCAAGTTCGAGCCATTCAGAGGTATTAGATGTAATCGGAGAGCCATTGAAATATTGTGTCTCCTCAGAACCATGGTGATGCAGGATTGCAAGCCCTATCTCCTCTCTTGCAAGTTCGGCCATCAATCTGTATTTCACATAGTTGTCATATGTATAGTCTATATAGTTCAGCTTTCCGTCAGCTTTGAGAAGATGAGGGAATTGCTCTGTAAGGCTGAGCCTCTCGTCAGCTCTCGCTACCATACAATCAGAATTGTATCCGTGTCCGGCGAAATAGGTTATTGCACCAATTGAGCGTTGAGCATTTTTTTCTTTCACTACCTTTTCCAGATATTCACTTATAAGCTGATATTTGGTCTTACCCTCTACAACCGGGGCTTTTATCCTGGCGCTATATATATCGCAGGTTATATGGTGAGGAGAATCGGGCCTGAGATTGTAATAAAAGTAGAGCTTGTTTGTTGTGTCTCGTTTCAGATAGTTGAACTTGAGATCGAAATCATCATAGAATCTGTCAGAAGGAATTGAAGACTCATTCCATGCCCTTTTCTGATCCATCTTGAATGCAGTTGTAAGATGTTGCGCATCACGGATCATAGGAACAGGTATATCACCTATCATGACAGCACCCTCAAGATTGTAAGCATCATATAGCTTCTTTAGTTCCATCCTGATTGAATCAGGACAATCCCATCTGTCAATTACAATGAATGTATTAAGGCCTTCAAGCTTGACAGCCTGAGAATAATTATCTATGGAGGTACGGCAATTCTCGTAGGTATTCTTATCTACGACGATTGCGAATGAGCGGGACTGAGGTCTGGCACTCATAGAAACTGTAATTACAGTCATAAGTGCCACAAGGAAAATTTTTGTGGTGAATTTCATATTTGATACTTAAACAGTTGATTCTTAATTTGGGATATTCCTTTTAAGGAACACAATAAAATTTCAGAGGATAAGCTTGCCTTCCTCCGCATAAAATCACAAAATCAATTGTTGGTGTTTTTTATACAACGAGCCCGTGACTCGACGGAACAGGGCTTGAAATGTTTTTATTGGAGGAGTTGGGACAGGTTGTACCGTAATTAAATCCGGAAGCACCGGCATAATTGTGATAAATAGGTCCTGTACTATTTGAAAACCTCCGCCTGAATGATCTTGATCGGTATTAAGAATATAGAATATTACCTTACAACAGTCATCCTTACGGATCTCTTTCGACTTAAGATGCTTGCCACAACAAGGGCAAGAATGTCCAGGATCTTTGTGATGTTCAGCATCTGTGCAGCTGCACTTTGTACTGATACCCCACAGAGCAATGCTGGAAGAGTGGTCACAATGGCAAGAGTAACGTCCTATACCCATAAGAGATATGACATACATTGCCAATAATGCTGTTGTAACTATGGAGACTGTTGTACGCAATTGAGTTCCGCTTTCTTCAAAAACAAAAATATGAAAAAAGATTATAAAAACAAAGGGCACCTGCTGTTGCAGATGCCCATATTGTTTTAAACAAAATTGCACTTTTTGACTATTTTAAATCATATTCTGTTTTTATTCAACAATTCTTAAAATATGAAGATAAAATTTCTTAAGTCTGGTGTTTATGCATAAATGAATGAAACTTTATCAAAAAAGTAAAATTTTTATAAATTCCACTCAGTCCCCTCTTTTGTATCCTTGATTTCAATACCGAGTGCTTTGAGATCGTCCCTTATCTTGTCACTTTTTGCAAAATCCTTATTCTTCTTTGCATCAGTACGCATATCCAGAACCATCCTTACCACTCCGTCAAGGACCTCAAGACTCTTATCATCGGCTTTCTCATCCTGAAGACCCAGGACCCCGGCAAGTAAATCTTCGAAAATAAAGAGAAGTCTCTCCTTATCCTCTTGGGTGATTGATATCTGTTTATCCTTTACCTGGTTTACTATCCTTACCGCTTCAAAAACATGCGAGATTGCTATAGGAGTATTCAAATCATCACACAATGCTTCATAGATGTTCTCCACAATCTGAGCCACTCCTGCATCGCCAGCAGTGTCGGACACCGGCAATCCCGCCACATCTTTTGAGGCTTGAAGAAGCTTTTTGAGACCTTTCTCGGAGGCTAGCAGAGCTTCATTACTAAAATCAAGAGTGCTTCTGTAATGAGCCTGAAGGATGAAGAACCTCACTGTCATAGGGGTGTATGGCTGAATAATCATCTTATGGTTGCCGCTAAACAGCTCGTCCAATGTGATAAAGTTACCAAGGGATTTACCCATCTTCTGGCCATTAATAGTTATCATATTGTTGTGCATCCAGTAGCGTACCCCGCTTTTCCCCCTACTGGCCGTGTTCTGTGCCATCTCACACTCATGGTGCGGAAACAGGAGATCCATTCCTCCACCATGGATATCAAACTCCTCACCCAGATATTTTGCACTCATTGCTGAACATTCGAGGTGCCAGCCGGGAAATCCGTCACTCCATGGTGATGGCCATTTCATAATATGCTCAGGTGATGCCTTCTTCCAAAGGGCGAAGTCAAACGATGACTTTTTATCGTCCTGTCCGTCCAAAGCTCTGGAGTTTGACTGAAGATCCTCAAGTTGTCTGCCGGATAAAACTCCATATTTGTATCGGCGGTTGTAACTCTCTACGTCGAAATAGACCGAGCCGTTGCTTTCATACGCAAATCCCTTGTCAAAAATATTTTTCACAAGAGCAATCTGCTCAATAATGTGGCCCGAAGCCCTGGGCTCAATATCAGGAGAGAGTGTGTTTAGCATTCTCATAGAGTCGTGATACCTGTTTGTGTAACGTTGCACAATCTCCATCGGCTCAAGCTGCTCAAGTTTGGCTTTCTTAGCTATTTTGTCATCTCCTTCATCGGCATCATTTTCAAGATGCCCCACATCTGTAATATTTCTTACATATCTGACTTTATATCCAAGATTCCTGAACAACCTGACAAGGACATCGTATGTTATCCCCGGTCTGGCATGACCCAAATGAGCATCCCCATACACTGTGGGACCACATACATATAACCCCACCATTCCCGGATGTATCGGCTCAAACTTCTCCTTTTTTCTCGAAAGTGAATTGTAAATAGTAAATTCTCTCATTTTACGGTTATTTGAAACCGTAAAATTACAACAAAATTTTTATTCCTTGCCCTCGTTGTCCAACTGCTTGATATTTATTGCCACAATCTCGTATGTCTGCCTCTCTGTTCCACTCTTGGTCTGATATTGGACCGGTTTGATGCGCCCCACGACAAAAAGCCTGCTCCCCTTCCTGATCTGTGAAAAATCAGGCATGTTTCTGCCGCACCAGGCAATCACATTATGCCAGACTGTCTCCTCCTGTAGTTCTCCCTTCCTGTTCTTAAATGTCTCATTGGTTGCCAGAGACAGCTTCATAAAGCTGCCGCCATCTTCAAGGTCAATTATTTTAGGATCAAACCCCACATTGCCTCTCAACTCCACCCTGTTAACTGAATTTTCCATAATAGAATAATTTAAAATTTCACGGAACTAATTAAGAGAGAAAATAGTTGACTATTCATTTTTAAACGTTTATATCCACTTAATGTCAATGGTTTACGATTCTATAATTAATCTATATAACTAGTATAAGAAAAAGTAGAATTTTCATTAGGGTATTTTTCCAATTCTGAGTCTTATAAATAGTAGATCATTATAACTTTAAACAAAAAATGAGATTATGTATCGAGTGCGGGAGAGCACTAATCGGAAGAAGTGACAAGAAGTTCTGTTCTGAAATGTGCAGGAATTCTTTTCACAACAAGAAAAACAGAGGAGAGTCCGTAATACAGGTAACAAACCGCATACTTCTGAAAAATTACAGAATATTACAAGGATTCCTGTCCGGGAATGAGAGGGAGGCAACAATAATCCGTGTAAGGAGTGAAGGGTTTGATTTCAACCTCTTTACATCCGTCGAGTTCTCCCCTTCAGGAGAGCCCTGTTTTTATTGTTATGACACGGGATACGTGATTCTGAATGACTGCAGGATCAAAATCGTCTCTCCAACTAACTATTTTTCCTTACAATCAAAAATATAGCTACATTTGAGATTAATTTCATCTGTTTAAAAAACGGTATAAAAACTACTTAATTAACTATATCATGAAAAAATTATTCATCTTTTCTTTAATGGCGATGTTTGCCATCTCCCTGACATCATGTGTGGAGAGTTCAAGAAAATACAAAGCCCTTCAGGCGCAGATGGACTCACTGTCGGTATCTGCATCAGCAAAGAGCGCTGAATTTGAAGAGGTATTCGCAACCTTAAACGAGGTTGAGAATGGACTGAAATCTATCCGTGAAGCTGAAAATATACTTGTACTCCAATCTCAGAAAGGTGGAGCAGAAGTAAATGCCGGTTCAAGGGACCGTCTAATGTCCGACGTAACAGCTATTGGCGAGGCTATCTCAAACTACAAGAAGCAGATATCCAAGCTTAAAAATGACAACAGAATCAAGTCAGCTCAGTTTACAAAAAGGCTGAATGCCCTTACAGCAGAGCTTGAGAAAAAATCAGAGCTTATTGCAGACCTTGGAAGACAACTTGAAGAGAGAGACAACCAGATCAAGGTGAAGACTCAACAGATTGCATCTCTGGATGAAACTGTAACCACACTTAAGAACGATGTTGCTACATTGAGCGCCGAAAGTTCATCTCAGAAAGAGACCATATCTACACAGGATGTTCAGATCAACACTGCATATTACATTGTCGGCACAAAGGCAGACCTTATTGCAGCTAATGTAATGTCAAAAGGTGGTCTTTTCAGATCTGCAAAGATCTCATATCAAGCAGAACAATCAGCTTTTGTTAAGATTGACATTCGCGAACTCTCAGAGATCAACCTCAATGCCGGCAAGGCAAAGGTAATGTCACTCCATCCGACAGGCACATACTCTCTTGAAGAGGATGCATCAGGAATGCTCGTGCTCAAAATTACAGATCCTAAAGCATTCTGGGAACAGACAAAATATCTAGTAATCCAAACTCAGTAGTATATGAACAAACTTGGAATAGTTCTAATCGGGGCCTCCCTGATTGCTCTTAACGCTTGTAAACAAAAAATGACAGATAATCCTCTATTGGTCAAATCGGATAATCCTTATGGAGCTCCTGCATTCGACAAAATCAAGAACGAACATTTCAAACCCGCCTTTGAGGCTGAAATGGCTGCCGGAAAGGCAAAGATTGACTCAATCGTAAACAACCCTGAGGCTCCTACTTTTGCCAATACTGTTGAGGCTTTGGAATTTGCCAGCCGCGGGCTAAACAATGTTGCCTCAATCTTCTTTGCACTCAACAGCTCCAACACTGACTCTGTAATGCAAAAGATTGCTCTTGAGGTATCTCCTATGCTTACAGACTTCAGCAACGACATTCTCCTGAACGAAAAACTCTTCAGCAGGATCAAAGCAGTTTATGAGGCAAAGGATTCTTCAAAGCTCAATCAGGAGCAGATGAGGCTTCTTGAGGAGACATACAAGGGATTCACCAGAAATGGTGCAAACCTGCCGGCAGATCAGAAGGCTCAACTCAAACAGATTGACAACGAGCTTTCTCAGCTTGGACAAAAATTTGACCAGAATCTCCTTAGTGCAACCAACAAGTACTTCCTTCACATAACAGACAGCACACAACTTAAAGGATTACCTGAGTTTGTGATTGAAATGGGAGCCGCAGAGGCAAAACAACGCTCTTTGAAAGGATGGGTTTATACCCTTCAGTATCCAAGCTACGGACCTTTCCTCCAATACAGCGAGAATCGTGAACTGAAGGAAAAAATCTGGAAAGAATCAAACAGGAAATCTTTCGGTGGCGAATTTGACAACCAGGAGGTTCTTAAGAAAATTGTCGACCTAAGGGCAAAAAGGGCTAAACTTCTTGGATTCAAGAACCATGCGGAATATGTCCTTGCAGAAAACATGGCTAAGAATCCGGAGACAGTCAATGCATTTTTAAGTAATCTGCTGGACAAGTCCCTCCCTTTTGCAAAGAAAGATCTTGCCAGCATTCAGGCTTATGCAAATGCCAATGGATTTGAAGGCAAGCTTATGCCTTGGGATTTCAGCTACTATTCCGAGAAATACAAAAATGAAAAGTATTCGTTGAATGACGAGCTCCTGAAACCTTATTTCAAGCTTGAAAATGTAGAGAACGCAGTCTTCAGCCTTGCTGATTCACTTTACGGGCTGAAATTCAAGAGGAACGACTCTATACCTGTATATCATCCCGACGTAAAGGCATTTGAAGTTTATGACGCTTCCGGTCGCTTTATGTCACTCCTATATGTTGACTACTTCCCACGTGAAAGCAAAAACAGCGGTGCATGGATGACAACCTTCAGGGATGAGTATATTATGGGTGGCGTTGAATACAGACCATTCGTAACCCTTGTGCTCAACTTTACAAAACCGACTGAAAGCAAACCGTCTCTCCTTACATTCGATGAGGTTACCACACTTCTCCACGAATTCGGACATGCACTCCACGGAATGCTTGCGGAAGGCAGCTATCCAAGCCTTACAGGGACAAGTGTAAGAAGGGATTTCGTTGAGCTTCCTTCACAGATTATGGAAAACTGGGCAACAGAGCCTGATTTTCTCGTAACCTTTGCCAAACACTATGAGACAGGAGAAATCATCCCTCAGGAGCTGATCAAGAAGATCATCGACTCAAAGAATTATCTCAGTGGTTACGGCAGCGTGAGACAACTCGCATACGGCATAAACGACATGGCATGGCACACTCTGACTGCAGCTCCTCAACAAGGAGTCATGGAGTTTGAACGTGAGGCAACTAAAAAGACACAACTCATGCCGCTTATTGACTCAACATGTATGTCTCCGGCTTTCAGTCACATCTTTGCCGGTGGTTACTCTGCAGGCTATTACAGTTACAAATGGGCAGAGGTGCTTGAGGCTGATGCATTCTCACTCTTCAAGGAGGAGGGAATTTTCAACAAAGAGGTATCTAAATCATTCAGAGATAATATCCTCTCAAAAGGAAACCTTATGGATGCCGATGTCCTTTACAGAAATTTCAGGGGGAGGGATCCAAGACCTGAAGCGCTGCTTGAAAAACTCGGAATGAAATAATCTACATTAAGATTATAATGAAGTAATCTTCCTGAAGATTAATACACAAAAGAGGCTGTCTGATTTCAGACAGCCTCTTTTCATTTAATATACAATAGTTTAATACATCTTCAATACCGATGGTTGCGGAAGTTTCAATATTTTTCCGTTCCGTCCTTTATACTTTTCTTCCGGATTATATTTAACCCCGAGCTTGTCCAACAATGGCTCCACAGCCACCTGATGAAGCTGCAGCCCTATCTCCCAAGGGTCATATCCCAGAAGCAATCCTGCCAACTCCTCATAAGTCAGGACTGGGATTCCATATCCGTTATCACCATATATCTGCCCATCCATTTCTGATATCACATATTGCCATCTGTCAAGGAAGAAGGTGCATCCCGGGCAATTTGCTATTATCAAATCAGGATGATAGGGCTTCATGGAATCCAGCTTCTTTTTTGTGTTTGAAACTGAATAGCTCCTGTTTGATTTCAACAGATATTGTCTGAATCCGAATCCGCAACAGTGACGTCGTTCAGGATAATCTACCTGAGCTCCACCCCATTCATCAATCAATCCGGCAAGAACATACGGGAACTCAGCTCCTCCTATACCCTCCTTAGGGAAAATCTTAGCATAGTGACAACCGATATGATCGACCACATTCAATGGCTGGCCGGTTTTGTTGTTTACAAGACGATACTTTAACTGGGATGATAACTCTTTTCTGAACTTGTAAATCAGATCACTTGTATGGACTAGGTTTTTAGGGAGTTCAAACGTCCTTCCGGTAGCCCTCTTCAGAGCATCTCGTATCTCCTTCTCCTTTTCGGGAAACTCTTTCCATGTCTCCAATGTCTCTGTATATAAGCCGAACGACGTAACACATGATACGACAAAATTCTCATACCCTGCTTCAGTCATAAGCGAGAATTGACGCGCAATGACACCCATTGTAGTCTCAAAAGGGATTACCCCTGAATGATACGCAATCCCGGTGCAGGTTGTCTGACGGTCATCATCATATATATCCTTTTTCAGATTGTTTCTCATTATATCAAGAAAAAGGCCCTCTGCGGCAGGAAAGAAATTCTGCCTGATACAGCTTCTGGCAAAATAATAATTGTCCTCAGCAATATGCTTTTGATATGACTCCCATGCGGAATCCTTAGTATTTGATTGCATAGTTGTTATTTTTTATATACCTCCATAAAATAGTCATCTCTCCCCTCACTGAAATCAATCCCCATCTTATTAGCAGCCTCACGGCTGAACTCTTCAATAAGATTCATCCTCTCAGTACCCCCTGTCTCATCGAAAATCTTTTTAAGATCACCCAACGACTCCTCTGAAGTCTGTCTTAAAGTTCCACTTCCACTCTTATTGTATTGTGTTTTTAATTTTTCAAGAATTTCCGCCCTGTTCTCCCTGAGCCAATCCCACACAGGCCCCTGTTCCGGATACATATCAGTATCTATTTCGTCAATATAGACACAATAGCCGTATTTAAGAATATGGTCTCCCACTGTCCTTTTAATTGCCAATTGCTTTCTACCCTGCTCACTATAGATGAAAAAACCGGTCTTTATTGAGAGGGCCCTCAAAGCCTGGACTATATAGCCCGGAGTATTCCCGCGCGGGCATCTGGTCTTGCATGAGAGACATTCGCCACAATACCAGATGGTGTCACTTTTTAGAAGTTTCTCAATTTCAATTTCGTTGCCGTTTTGAACAGTCTCGACTATCAATCTCGGATCATAGTCGCGGAACTCGGCGGCTGGGCAAATTGCAGTACATGTGCCGCAACTTATACAAGCCTTTAATCCTTCGATAAAACGAAAATCTTTTTTAAGTTCTTTCAGAAGGTCCATTTTTAAATCATTTTTATATAGCCTTTATCAAATCATCAAACCCGCGTTTAATTATAGGATCATTGAATAATTGGTCGAGATCTCCCCAGTCACAACTCTCACAAAGTTTCTCATTTATAGGGATCTGCGCAAGAAGTGGAATATTGAATCTCTTTGCCAATTTTTCTCCACCACCTTTTCCAAACAAGAAGTATTTCTCATCCGGATGGGCTACAGGTGTAAACCAAGACATATTCTCCACTACACCAAGTACAGGAACGCCGACATTAGGATCCCTGAACATGGAAATTGCCTTCTGGACATCAGACAGGGCTACCAACTGAGGGGTAGTTACAATAACGACACCATTTATATTGTATTGTTGCAACAGTGTTATATGAATATCTCCTGTTCCAGGAGGAGTATCAATAATAAGGTAGTCCAACTCGCCCCATTCCGTATCATTCATAAGCTGTTTCAGACCACTTGCAGCTAAAGGACCTCTCCACAACATGGGCTGGCTTATATCCACAAAAAAACCCAGTGACATTAGCTTGATACCATAACGCACAATTGGCTCCATTGTATTTTTGCCGTTTTCAGTTTTCACTTCAGGCCTTTCGTTGTGCAAATTAAAAATCGTAGGCATTGAAGGACCATATATATCAGCATCCAGAAGCCCCACAGCATGGCCTTCAAGCGCAAGGGAGAGGGCAAGTCCTGTTGCTACGGTTGATTTTCCCACGCCGCCTTTTCCTGATGCCACTACAATTATATTCTTAATATTTGACAATTCAAACTTTTCAAAAGGTTTATTTTTTTCCATTTCTATTTTTATTAATCTTTATTAACTTTTTCCCATATAGATTTAATAATCAAACTTACTTCGCTCTCAGGGCTCCATTCCACAACACTTCTACAGTTGATCATTGCCTGGACAACCTGTTCATCAAAGGGGATTGCTCCAGCCAGACAAATACCATTACTATCGCACCAACTTCTAATCTCCCTGCTTATCTCAATATTAAGATCTGATTTATTAATAACGACATAAGGATTGATTCTATAATTATTAATCAATTCCATTATCCTTTTTAGATCGTGAAATCCACTATTGGTAGGTTCAGTTACAACAACTACCTTGTCCACGCCGGTAATGGATGCAATCACAGGACATCCGACTCCCGGAGGCCCATCAATTATTACACATTTCCAGTTATTCTCATCAATTAACTTTCGAGCCTTCTCCCTCACTATACTTACCAATTTCCCGGAATTTTCCTCACCCGGGTCCAGTCTGGCATGCACTAACTTCCCGTTTCTGTAATTTCCCACATACCAGCAACTCTTGTCGCTTGGAATCATTGTTATGGATTGTGTAGGGCAAATCCTTGAACAAAGTTTACACCCATCGCATGAAGTATCAGATATTGTAACATCACCATCTATCATGGATATTGCCCTAAACCTACATTTATCAATACATAATCCGCATTTTGTGCAAGTTGTCTGATCCAGTCTGGCTTTATAACCAGTTATAAAATTATTCTCCACATAATCTTCCGGAAATAATACGAGATACATGTCAGCTGCATCAACGTCACAGTCTGCAACAACAATATCATGCTCCATCGTTGCAAAAGAGGCACATAGAGTTGATTTACCTGTTCCCCCTTTCCCACTGAGTATTGCAATTTCAGTCATATTTTTCCATATCCTCCTTTATCCTGTCGTAAAGAGCCAGAAACTCTCTTCTATACTTCTCATTAAAATCTGACAACATTCTACCCTCTGAATATACCTTGGCAATC
Organism: Bacteroidales bacterium; assembly: GCA_028690215.1. GTDB lineage: Bacteria > Bacteroidota > Bacteroidia > Bacteroidales > UBA932 > Bact-08. The sequence goes on from JAQVBQ010000001.1 coordinate 130,200, forward strand.
TCTCTGTCAAAAGGGATCTCCATCAACAAGTTAACATTATTTTCCTCAATCCATTTATAGACATCTTCATTACCTAGTCCAGACTTGTTGACTACAACCCCAAAGGGTTTTGACATTTTTTTCAATGTCTCGGCAGCCAGCTTTAAATCATTTAATCCGAAAGGAGTTGGCTCTGTAACCAAAATTACATAATCTGCCTTGTTCACGGCTGTGATAAAAGGGCAAGAAATTCCGGGGGGAGAATCAATAATTACTATAGTGCCATTATAAATGTTTTCCAAAGCTCTCTTAATTACAGGAACAGGAGAATAAATCCCCACATCTGAACAAGCCTCTATCACCCCTGATGAATTATTAACAAGATATCTGACAACAGTTCCCAAATGCCAGTCAGATTCTGAAATTGCATTATAAAAACAACCTTCGACACAAGCTCCGCAATTGTGGCATAAATCATCCAGAACTTTTACAAATTTCGATTCTGGAAGGAACATTATTGCATTATAATTGCAATACTCAAAGCACTTACCACAAAAAACGCAATTATCCTGCGATATAAAAGGAACTTTTTGTGAAACATCGACACGATCAATTTGTGTTCCTTTAACAAACTCCACCACATTCGGCTCCTCTGCATCACAATCCACAATTGTGACACTATGGCCTGACAAATAAAGTGAAGTAAAGAAATTTGTCGATATAAAGGTTTTTCCTGTTCCACCCTTACCACTAGCTACTGCAATTTTCAGTTTCTTATCCTTAATCATAAGAGAGTCTGATTTGCTCATTCACTAGCGTGGGTTTTACGGCCTCCTTTAGAAAACCGCTGTTCCATGTACCTAGTTTATCGTGCACTAAAAAATATTTTTGAGGAATTGGGTGTGTGCCCATAACAACCTTGATTCCATGTTTCGTCTCAATCAACTTTTTGAAATGCTCCATATAAGGACATGGAGGATAACCAACAAGAAAACCGGTAGCAAAGTGAATCACCTGTACTCCGTTTTTCCTCATCTCCTCCTGTACGCTCTCAATATTACCACCGGGACAACCACCACAAGATGTATATGCAACAATCTCTATTTCCTCATTTTTATATTCAGAGAAAGCACCCTCCCTGTTCCTTGCGGATTTGAAACACTTACCACCGGCACAGCTCTTATACCTGTCACATATTATAATACCAAGTTTTATAGTTTCCATAAAGCATTAATGGTCACAAGAATTATCACCTAACTGAAGTGTATTATCCAGCCAATCCTGAACAAGCTCCTTAGGAGTCTTACTCTGTGCACCGTAGTTTACATCTATCCTGTTTTGTTCAAACAAATCTAAAGCACGTTGTCCCATTCCTCCTGCAATAATATTTGTCACACCCATATCTGCAAGCCAACCCGGCAACAAACCCGGTTCATGAGGTGGAGGTGTAATCAATGTATCTGCCTTGATGGACTTATCTTCCACATTTATTATTGCGAACTGCTGACAGTGCCCAAAATGTGAGCAAAGTTTGCCCTCCTCCAGGGGGATAGCAAAAACATAATTCATAATTATTTATTTTTATTTAATATTTCTATTATCTGCTCCACTGTATGATTAGAATCGGGAACCATTATCAGTTGTATTTGCAACTGGTCAAAAATAGACTTCACCTTAGCACCAAACTCACCGGATACAACTTTCTGAACACCTCTGGAAGCGACCGTCTGTACAGAAGCAGGGCCCGCACCCTCCACACTCTCCTTGTTTGCATTTGGTAAAAACTCCACCGATTCCGATTCGGTATCATAGAAAACGAAATAGGAACAACGACCAAATTTACTGTCTACTTTGGATTGCATGCTATTCCCCATTGCTGTTATTGCTACTCTCATATTATATTTTAGTTAAACATCCCGCGTCTCCTGCAACCCTTAGCTGCCCCACGCTTTCCATCCACGCATATAACCTCTGTCTGGTCGGCCTCCATTTTCATGTCCAAACATTGTTCAATATCAGATGAACCGCATAGTGCACATTTTTCTACTATAAGCTCTTTTCTAAGGTGATCAAAATAACAATCACAACTATTGCAATGAAACCAATCGCTATCAAAATATACCTTCCCACCCTCAAAAACAATAGGCCTTCCTTCAACAAATGCCTGAGCAATTTTTTTTCTGGCTATATCATATATTCTAGTATATGTTGGTCTGGAAACCCCCATGGTAACAGATGCCTCTACCTGGCTTAAATTTGCATAATCACTGAGCCGGATTGACTCATACTCCTCCAAGCACATTACAACAGGAGATATGTCACCCACTTTTCCCATCGGATTAAACCCCCTGAATTCAGGTAACTTACCAATTTTTCGCATCAATTTTTGTCTAGGCATATTATGATCATTTGTTCGTTACAAATATAATAAACATTTGCTCATTATCAAATGTTTTATATTTTTGTACTTGTAAAAACAATTAACCCCTCCACTTATGAAAGCTGTATACACAACTCTCATTCTGGCAATTGCATGCCTTCCTAAACATGCAATTGCTGAAGATCCTGTAAAAAAACTAACCCTGATAGATGCAGTTGAAACTGCATTGAAAAACAACATCGAATACAACAATTATAATCTGGCCGTAGAACAAAGCAAGGTTCTCAAAAAAACCGCCTACACATTCGAAAAAACCCAATTCTTCATTGGCCAGGATAAAAATAATGTTGCAGATAATGGGTATCCACTGAATATATTCGGAATAGAGCAAAGCTTCAATTTCCCATCCGTTTACATAAATCAAAACAAACTCAACAAGAAATCTGTATCATTGGCAGAAAAAGAGCGCGACAATCAACGCCTGCAACTTATCAAGGAGGTTTCCCTTGCATACTATAATATCAATTACATTGCAAACAAAGAAAAGTATTACAGCCACCTGGACTGCGTATACTCCAACCTGAAGATCGAAGTTGAAAAAAACAACAAGGCCGGCAAGACATCTGCCCTGGAAGTCTTAAACTTCAGGGCTGCACATCAACAAATTCTCATTGCCATAGACCATCTTAGATATGATGCAGCTACTGCAACTAAAAAGCTGATGCTGCTCATGAATGACAACACTCCATTCACTATACCGCAAATGGAGTGTGTAGAACTCATGATTTCCAATCAACCGCTGAGGATGAATCCCGGTGTTCAGTACAAGGAGCTCATGACACAGATTCATGAAGATCAGCTAAATATTGAAAAGAGTCTCCTTTTGCCGGACATAACCCTATCCATATATAATGGAACAAACAGGTACACAAACTCAAAGAACTATCTTGGTTATGAGATTGGATTCTCTATACCAATTCTTTTTTCCGGACAAAAAGCAAAAATCAAATCAGAAAAAATTGCGATATCTATTTCTGAAAATGACAAAGAAGATCTCCAGAGAAAACTCAAATTTAAAAGAGAGGAGCTGATGAACGAAATTAAAAAATTAAGAGAATCCCTTAACTATTTCACAACTACAGGCATCAAACTGAGTGAAGAGATCTCACAAAATGCAAAAGAAGATTATCAGGCAGAAAAAATCGATTTGTTCCAATATGTTCAGAGCATTGAAAACGCCATAACCATAGAGATTGAGTATCTGGACTGGCTATCAAAGTACAACAGCGTTGTATTGGAGTTGAATTATCTCTGCCTGTAGTAACCTACTTCTCACGTTTATTTGGCCACGCCATAAGACCTCCTTCAAGAACCCTGACATTCGTATAACCGTTTGCCTGTATAATCAATGCAGCTTCATAGCCTCGCAAGGAGATCTTGCACCAGGTTACTATTTCTGCATTTTTATCCTCGGGTAATTCAGAGATTCTGTCCCTCAACTGCCCTAATGGGATGAGTACCTCTCCAATTCCTATCCTCATTTGCTCATATTCTGCAGGATTTCTTACATCAAGGCAAAATGGCTTCTCGTTTTCGTCAATCTTATCTTTGAGCTGTTCTGCTGAAATCCCCGTGTATAGATGCCTCAGTTTGTTTTGCATTATATGCGCCGTAGCTATACTGTGGTCTATAGCAAGAGAATAGGGAGGTGCATACGGAAGATCTGCGTTTACCATATCCTCTACTGTAAGCTTCCCTTTTATAGCCATTGCCCATATCGCCAACTGTTTACTCACATCGCCCATACCCAGAACCTGTGCTCCTAATATTTCACCACTTGATTTTCTGACAACCAACTTTGTGATAAGCAAGGCTCCTTTCATGAATCCAGGCTTGTCAAGGCTTGCATTTACCACTACCTCCACATCATCAATCCCATTATTCATTGCATTTTGCTCATTCAAGCCAGTTGAACCCACTCCATATTCAAATACCTTGCAAATACCTGTCTGTATAGTTCCCGGGAAAGTTGCGATATTCCCTGAAATAACATTCTCACCTGCAACCCTTCCTTGAAGATTCGCCAGGTCGCCATATGGAGCGTGAACATTTGATCCGGTTATCAGGTTTGGTATCTCCACACAGTCTCCAACAGCGTATATATCATCGTCAGTTGTTTGCATATAAGGATTTACGATTATTCCTCCTCGCGCTCCGGTTTCAAGACCGGCATCCTTTGCCAGTTTTGTATTTGGAATAACACCTATCGCAACCACAGCAAGTTCACATGGAATTACAATTCCGTCCCTTAGTTTTACTGATGTAAGCTTTCCGTTTTCACCGATAAATTCCGAAACACCGTTGTTAAGTATGAGATTAGCCTTACTTTTTATATATCTCTCTACCAATCTCGCCATCTGAAGATCCAAAAATGACAGTAATTGCGGTAATTGCTCAACCAGAGTTATATCAACCCCGGCAAGGTGCAAGGCTTCAGAGGTCTCTATCCCGATTAGTCCGCCACCTATTACTACAGCCTTTTTAATTTTACCCTAATCTCTTACCTTTCTCAAAAAATCTGCATCCTGCATTGATTGCAATGTAGTAACTCCATCTAAATCTATACCCGGCAACAGTGGTTTCCTTGGAGTGGCCCCTGTTGCAATTATAAGTTTATCATATTCCAACTCACCGGCTTCTCCTGTCAATAGGTTTCTGAATGAAACCTTTTTATCTGCCCGGTTTATTGAGGTGACCTCCGAATTTACCTTAGTAACTATTCTTTTAGCTTTCCAAAAAAAGTTAGTATCTCTGACAACTCCCGCCGGGGAACACAACAACTGACTCCTGTCATCGAAAAAGCCCCCTATGTAATATGGATACCCACAAGAAGCCATTGAGAGATCCGGGGATTTTTGAATAATGGTTATATCCGCATTCTCATCAAGCCTTCTGGCTCTTGATGCGGCTTTTGGACCGGCGGCAGATCCTCCGATTACTACTACACGATTTGTTTTCATACGTATTACGGTTTAGTTATAAGTTATTGAATTTTTTAAATGACTGCTATTTTGAGAAATTTCTCAAATAAAACATCTTACCTTTATAATCAACTCTTTTTATCTGTCCCGAACCAATCAATTTTTCCACAATATAATAATCAGCACCATCCTTTTTAACAATCTCGCTCATTGTCTCCTCTCTGATAGGATGCACGACACACATATTAAGGATGTCATCTTTTGCATTACCGGTACAACCGGTATTAACCCCTTCGAAAGCTACAAGTAATTCTGCGTTCAGTCCTTTTTCATGATAAATCTGATATGCTCTATTTATAGTTTCCTCTTCAGGCAATCTTACAGTATTAAGAGCCGGAGGACGAATAGGAATAGAGATGTACGATTTTTCCGGGTTCAGGGTCTTAATCAATGTTGCTGTCTTTTCCAAGGATTCCTTCATATCATTGACACCCTCCACCAACATTGTCTCAGAGACAAGGACTCCTTCATATAGGCTTGAAAAGCGAGTCAATCCTTCACAATAATCATAAAAAGAAAACGCGGGAAAAGGTCTGTTTATTCTTTTTCTGACACCAGGAATTGCAGAATCTACTTTGAGTGAAACCCAGTCTGCCTGAAACAGGTCCTCTCTAACTTGCACGTCAAATAACAGTGATGCATTGGTAATAACCGCAATTGGAATTCTAAACTCCTTCAGCAATCTTATCGTCTTTCCCAAGTTTAGATCTAAAGTTGGCTCTCCATTTGCGACGAATGTCAGGAAATCAGGGAAATCTACATGCTGCAGCTTACTTAACAGTGTGGCTACATCGTTATATATCTTTTTAGGTTCTATAAACGGCTCCCGGATACTTTTCTGAAATTTAGTCATTCCGACCTGACAATATATACAAGAGTATGAACACACCTTTTCAAAGGGGATATTATTTATCCCCAAACTTTTCCCCAAACGTCGGGAAGGAACAGGACCATAACAAACCATAGTAACTAATTTATTGCTCCAACAGGGCAAACTGTGACACAGGCACGGCAATTAGCACAAATGTTCCCATTAATTAGCGCCTTGCCGTTATCCATTGTTATCGCACCTTCAGGACACATATCAACACAGGATTCGCATCCAATGCATATCTCTGGATTTACTTTTGGAAAAATATTCTCGCTTTTCTTTTTCATGTCTAAATACTTTTCATTATTAGCACTTTTTGGCTCAACATCAGACCTTATCAATGACACGTTACAATTCGGGCACATTTGCCCTCTGCAGGGAACGCCAACTTTATGAGGTATTACATAATCACAAATCGGACAAATACAACACCCATTAAAATCATCTTCTTTTTCCAAAAATGATTTAAACCAGCTCTTAATATACATTTCACATATACTTAATCAGCCATTCCCTTTGAATCGCATACCCATACCTCTGCGTAAACCAAAACTGCATCTGAAGCCCATACCTCTTCCACCGGGTCTTCCTGCAAAGCCACCTTGGGCCTCTCTTGAAAGATCCTGATTCTGAACATTACCCATTCTACCCTTATTGGCAGAATTGCACCGGCCTTGTCCCCTGCCGGTCATTGGCCCCTCACCATTGGGGCCTGATCTATTAAATCTTGGCATAACAAAGAATTTTTATTGAACATTTGTTCACTTCAAATATAATGAACATTTGTTTATTTTGTTCTAAAATTTCAACTTTTTACGATAAGATTTGTTTTCATATAAATTTAAAAAATAGCAATTATGGAAACAAAACAGGAACAAGAGGTATTCTCTATGCCTCGTATAGGTGATAATGCGCCGGAATTCAAAGCGGTAACTACACAAGGGAACATCAATTTCCCGGGAGATTACAAAGGAAATTGGGTAATTCTTTTCAGCCACCCTGCAGACTTTACGCCTGTTTGCACATCAGAATTCATGACATTCGCAAATCTAGAGCAAAAGTTTGCCGAAGTAAACTGCAAACTTGTAGGATTGTCTGTTGACGGGCTATACAGCCATATTGCATGGCTTCGTACAATCAAGGAGAAGATTGAGTATAAGGGGATGAAAAACATTGAGGTTAAATTTCCTTTAATTGAGGATATAACCATGGAGGTTGCAAAAAAATATGGCATGATACAACCCGGAGAGAGTAACACGAAAGCGGTGAGAGCTGTCTTTTTCATAGATCCGAAAGGTATTATCAGAGCTGTAATTTATTATCCTCTTAGTCTGGGTCGTAACTTTGATGAACTGTATCGTGTAATCGTAGCACTTCAGGCCGCAGATGAATTTGGAGTTGCCCTTCCTGCTGACTGGAGGCCCGGAGATGATGTAATTGTTCCTACAGCAGGTTCATGCGGAGTTGCAAAAGAGCGTATGGAAAGTAAAGATGAAATGCACTGCTATGACTGGTTCTTCTGCACAAAAAAACTTCCTGAGGCTAAAATATGGGATGCCGTTAAAAAGAAATAATCACTGAGAATTATAAAAAAAGCCGCTCAAAATGAAGCGGCTTTAATTTTTAAAAGTGTACAGATCTCTACTTTACAATATCCATCTCGTTGATAAGGTAGCTTGCGCCGGCATACTTGTCAATAATCCAGAGGATGTAGCGAATGTCAACATTTACACATTTGTTGTATCCATCCATGAAATAGACATCTCCTGCCATAGATTCGCGGTTTCCGTCAAATGCGAGACCAATAAGTTCACCTTTGCCGTTCATGATTGCGCTGCCTGAGTTTCCACCAGTTATATCATTATCTGTAAGGAAATCCACATATAGTTTACCATTCTCACCCCATTGGCCCCAGTCACCTTTCTCAATAAGCGACTTGATTTTTGGATCCAGCTTGAAATCATACTCTTTAGGGTTGAATTTCTCAAGGATTCCCTGAGTTGCACTCTGATAGTGATAGTAAACTGCATCGTAAGGCCTTACCGGTCCAACCTCTCCATAGGTGATTCTCATTGTTGAGTTTGCATCAGGATAAACAGCGACACCTTTTTCTCTCTGCATCTCGTAAAAGGCTTTTACATACGCTGTCCTCAAAGCTCCCATTTCTAACCCAGCATCTTTAAGAATCTTTTCCTCTGTCTGATTATACTTCATAATACGGCTGTTGTTCACCATTATCATAATAGGATCGGCCTCCAATTGCTTCAGGCTAACCTTTTTTGAGAAGAATTCTTTGAGCCTTTGCAGGTCTGTAACAACACTGTTGTCGAATATGTAGTCCGCAATCTTTTCTGGATTGTTGCCAAGTGAGTCTGCAAGAGCACTGAACTCTTTCTCCCAAAAACTCTTAGGAACCTCTTTTATATAGTAGCCTAACATAACCCTGAACAAATCCCTGTCAGCCTCAACATTACACTCTGAATAGACCTTTTTGGAAGCCTCCATGAATACCTTAAGATCCTTATTATTAGGATCAAGCGAGTCCAGTTTTGCTCTGGTCATGGAATTAACAATCGACCCGAATCTCTGTCCCAGACCAACTATTTCAGACCCTCTGATAATAGATTCACGGAAAGACTCAGTCACCTTCACGATATCCGATGTGGCATCATAACCCTTCTTCAAATCAGCCAAAACGTTTCCATATTTCTTAGCTCTTTCAGGGTTGGCTGCAATCCATTCAGCAAGCTCCTTTTCCTTGCCCTGGAGTATGGACTGCACATTGAATCTTTCAAGGCACTTGTTCTCCCATTTCGCGTAATCAGTATAGTTACTTATTGAAAAATACTTATCAGCATACATGAGCCTTATGGCAGGATCTTTTTCCATGTACTTCTCCCATACATCCAGCTTGGCCCTGCGTACATTATATATAGTCGGATTCAAGACCTCCTGTTTTTGCTTTAATTCAAAAGATGACATATATCTGTTGGTCCTTCCAGGGTAACCGATAATCATAGTGAAATCATCCTGTTTGTAGCCTTTTGCCGACACCTTCAGGTGACGGTTTGCCTTTATAGCCACGTTGTCTTTTGAATATTCAGCCGGCTTGCCGTCTTTACCCGCATACACACGATAGAGAGCAAAATCGCCTTTGTGCTGAGGCCATCCCCAGTTGTCTGTCTCGCCGCCAAAAGCACCTACTGACGCAGGAGGAGCACCTACCAAACGTACATCGGTATATGTCTCATAGAAGAAGAGATAGTATTTACTTCCTCTCCACATAGACTCAAGAGAAATCTCGTAGTCAGACTTGTATTTTGATTCCAGAACTCCAGACACCTTCCTCATAAAGAATATGCCTCTTGGTCCAACTTTGTCCAGTGAGTCAATCACCTTGTTTGTCTCTTCGGTAACATCCAGTACTTTCCTTAAAAAAGTAACGGTCTTGCCTTTGATAGGAATCTCCTGATCCCTGTTCATAGCCCAGAAGCCATTTTCAAGGTAGTTGTTATCAGGTGTGCTGATTGCCTGGATATCGCCATAGGCACAGTGATGGTTTGTAATAAGCAGACCATCGGCAGAAATAATGCTTGCACTGCAACTTCCGCCGTCAAGGGCAACTATTGCATCAGTAAGTGCACCGCCATTCTCATTGTAAATTTCATTCGGAGCTAGTTTAAGCCCCTTGGATTTCATTTTTGAGCTCAATTGCTTGTCAAGCATGTTGATGAGCCACATACCCTCGTCTGCCATTGCATACTGCTGCAACAAGAAGGCAGATAGGATGATTAATAAAACTTTTCTCTTCATTGGGTTAATTTGGTTAATAATGATTTACACTCTTCCGAAGTGTTAAAATGTTAAAAAAAACGAGTTTCTCTTTTAACTTTTTTAAAAAAATAAGTCTAACCACAAAATTAGTTAAATTTGTATACCCATTTTAAAAATAAGGAAGATAATTTTTTAACCCTATAATTTATATTAACACCCAAAAATCTTTCACTAAATGAAAAAACTCAAGAAAAATTGGTTACGCCACTTAATACAGTGGGGAACCCTTCTTGCAATTATCATCGTTCTGACCAAGGTATTCGGAAATGAGAGCGCCGATCCTGAAGCTTATTGCCCTATGGGAGGTATCGAGTCTTTAGGTACATATCTTGTTGCAGGCTCTATGGCATGTAGCATGTCTATGGCTCAGATAATGATGGGTATTGTTCTTGCCGTTGCTGTAATTTTGTTCAGCAAACTCTTCTGCGGTTACCTATGCCCTTTAGGATGGGGTACAGAGTATATCGGGAAGCTTCGTGAAAAAATGAAAATCAAGGAGATTGTGATAAAGAGCGGATCACTACTCGACAGAGGTTTGAGACTCCTTAAGTTTGCACTTCTTTTCCTTATCTTTTACTACACTATTAATGATTCGGAACTTTTCTGCAAGAATTTTGACCCTTATTACGCTGCAGCAACCGGTTTCCAAGGAGAGATCACACTCTGGATGTCAATCATTGCCATTGTTGTGTTCCTGTTTGGCAGTTTCTTCATTAAGATGTTCTGGTGTAAATATATTTGCCCGCTTGGAGCAATGAGCAATATATTTAAGTTCACAATCACATTTGTTGTTCTTGTCGGAATCTATGCACTGCTCGGTTTCAGCGGACTTGCCGTTTCATGGGTTTACCTGCTTGCCGCTGCTTGCCTGATTGGTTATATCTGGGAGGCAATCTACCTCGAGTCAAAAATATTCCCTGTTCTTAAGGTTAACCGTGACACAGAAGCATGTAACAATTGCGGTCTCTGTGCAAAAAAATGCCCTTACAGCATCAATGTAGACAAACTTACAACCGTTAAACATATTGACTGTACACTTTGCGGTGAGTGCGTTGCATCATGTAACAAAGATGCTTTGACATTCGGCAGGAAAAAGGCATTCAGGTGGTTACCTGCAATTCTTACAGTTGTTATGCTTGCTGCAGCACTATTGCTTGGCAAGGTTTGGGAACTACCTACAATAGAGGTAACCTGGGCTGACGAATCAAAAATCGAGTCACTTGAAAAAGTAGAAATAGACGGGCTTCATTCTGTAAAATGCTATGGCAGCTCAATGGCTTTCAAAGCTCAGCTCGAGAAAATCCCTGGCGTATATGGAGTAGCTACTTATGTCAAGAGAAGTACTGCAGTTATTCTTTACAACCCGGCAGAGACTACACCTGATAAAATTAAAGAGGCGATATATATTCCTGTTAAATTTAAGATAGCAACCCCTCCTGCAGGGGCAATGGTTAAGGTTATTACCATATATACCGAGAAGATGTATGACAAGCTTGACCCTAACTATCTCGGAATGCAGTTCAGACTTACCAAGAAAGGTTATTATGGTCTGGAGACAGAATACTCATGCCCTCTGACTGTAAGACTCTATATGGATGTAAACGAACCTATAGACGAGGCCTTTATAAAATCCACAGTTGAGATGAAAGAGCTGGAAATGCCGGTACATGGCGGCGGGACAAAACTCACTGAGGTTGATTACGAATATGTAGGGATGTCTGATCAGACTGATACAATTACAAGAAGAGAGTTCCTTGAGAGACAAATATACAAGTATGACAAGACCTTCAAAGACAACGCTGAAAAGTGGAGTGGCAAAGACGAGGCTGTATACGAACTTGTTTACGAAGATCTTGACAAGCCGCTGATCACACGTAACATTCCATATCTTGGCAGTCACCTTTCCCTGATTGACGGATTCATTGGGCTTGCCGTTGTCATCAATGAAAATGAGGAATATGCGTTCAGAATTACATATTCAAAAGCAGCACTTGATGACGAGAAGATCTGGGCTGCCCTGACAAAGGCAAAATGGACAATCAAATCAAAAGATGGAGAGATCAGTGAAGTAGATCCTAAATTTACATTCGAGAAAAAAGGTGCCACAATCGATGTAAAGCCTGCAACCACAGAAGTTAAGACAAAGAAATCCAAGTAATGAAAAATACAATCGGAAGGGTTGTCACAATCCTGATTCTGCTCTCGGTATTCCAAGTATCGAGAGCCGATGAGGGAATGTGGCTGGTAAATCTTTTAGATAAGAATCTTACCCAGAAAATGAAGAAATCCGGCCTCAAGCTGGATCCGAAACTAATTTATGACGAATCAGGGTCTGCGATCAGCAATGCTGTCGTTGCACTCGATTTCGGCTGCACAGGAAGTATCATCTCAAATGAGGGACTTCTTATTACAAACCACCATTGCGCATACGGAGACATTCATGCTTTAAGCACACCCGAGAAGAATTATCTTGAAGACGGATACTGGGCAATGAATCGTAACCAAGAGATTCCTATCAAGGGAAAATCTGTTTTCTTTCTAAGGAAAGTGGTTGATGTAACAGATGAGATCAAACAGATATCTGACTCTCTTAGAAGTAAAGGTCAACCCGGTGGCATGAGAAAGATCTCAAGCATCATAGAACCGAGACACGCAAAAATGTCCGGACTGGAGACATCTTGCAACTCAATGTGGAGAGGATCAAAATACTACATGTTCTACTACGAGGTATATACTGATATCCGCTTTGTCGGAGCGCCTCCTGTATCTATAGCTGCATTCGGCGGCGAGACAGACAACTGGGAGTGGCCACAGCACAAAGGCGATTTCGCCCTTTACAGGGTATACGGAGGTAAAGACGGAAAACCTGCTGCCTACTCAACCGAGAACGTGCCTATTACTCCTAAGAGGGTACTCACAATATCCACAAAAGGTGTTAAGGAGGGTGATTTCACTATGATCATGGGATTCCCTGGAAGAACCAACAGGTACAACAACTCATTCGGGATACACGAGAAGGAGAAGGTCACCAACCCTATTTCAGTCTCAACAATGAGAGACAAGTTGGACATAATGGACAAATGGATGAAGAGTGATCCTAAAATCCGTCTGAAATATGCAGACTATTACTTCGGAATATCAAATGTCCAGGAGTTACTTTCAGGTGAGGTCATCAACTTTAGACGTTTCGGCGTGGAGAAAATAATGCAGGAACGAGAGCAGGAGCTTCAAAGCTGGATTGACAGCAACCCTGAAAAAAAGGCCAAATGGGGCGATCTTCTTGAAAAATTGTCCGTAAGATATAAAGGTACAGAGGATGTTATGCGGGCGCAGAAATATTTTCAGAGCACCCTGGTCGGCGGATATGGTCTGATTGCAACAGGTAATAGAGGTGGTTCTCTTAAAAGTGCCTTAGAAAAGGACAATATCGACACTTTGCGTGTCGGAACTCCAAAATATAAGGGATTCATTAAAGAGATGGAAGCAATATACGCCCAATGTGACATGCGTGTCGAGCGCGATCTGTTTAAGTACTCTTTGAAAACCTTCATAGAAAACGTTCCGGAACAATACCGCGGCGATTATATCAACCAGCTGGCAAAAGAGTATAACAACGATGGAGAGGCTATTGCAGAGTACATTTTCAAAAACTCTATACTCACAAATCCCGACAAATTCAGGGAAGCTGTGAAAAAGGACCAGCCGGCAACACTCATAACAAATGATCCTCTTAGCATTATGAACAGGTCCATTGGAATGAAACCATTTAATGAAGAGGTTTCAAAGGTTTGCCGCAAAGAGAGCATATTCGACCTTGAGGCATACTATACCAGAGCCATGTACCAGATGAACCTTGACAAGAACAAAGTTCAGTATCCGGATGCAAACTCCACCATGAGGCTGACTTACGGAAATGTAGGCCCTATAAATCCATCGGATGGTATTTACTACAGTTCACAGAGCACCACACAGGGGCTATGGGACAAGTACAACCCGGACGACTACGAGTTCAACATGAAGCCTAAGATGATAGAGCTGTTGAAAAATAAAGACTGGGGTGTATATGGCGAAAAAGGCAAAATGTACATAGATTTCCTCTCCAACAACGACATAACAGGCGGTAACTCTGGAAGTCCTATTATGAATGCAAAAGGTGAGATAATCGGTCTGGCTTTCGACGGGAACAAGGAGTCTCTTGCTTCTGATGCATATTTCCATCCGGAAATGAACAAGTGTGTCAATGTAGATATCAGGTATGTACTCTGGATTATCGACAAATATGCCGGAGCGGGACATCTCATTAAGGAGATGAACATAACTAACAAATAAAGATCCTTTTAATAAAAATTTATAATGACCCTTTTTAATAAAGTTATCTGTACACTCATTCTCATAATGGGTGTGCAGATTGGTTACTCTCAGAACCAGGGAGCAGACAAACAAAAATTTGACAGGAGCGCTAAGCTGCCCACTGACAAGGAGTTTAAAATTGGCAAACTCGAAAACGGAATGACATACTACATCAGGAAAGGAACAACTCCTGCCGGACAGGCTGAGTTTTTCATTATCCATAATGTAGGATCACTTCAGGAGAACGATAATCAGAGAGGTCTTGCACACTTTCTGGAGCACATGGCATTTAACGGAACAAAAAACTTCCCTAAGAAAAACCTTCTTGATTATTTCAACAAGGTCGGTGTACAGTTCGGCTATAACATAAATGCCTATACATCTATGGACAGGACTGTGTACAACATTTCAGCAGTTCCTGTAAAGAGGTCTTCGGTATTAGACACAGCCCTTCTTGCGATTCATGACTGGTCTCACTACATCTCTTGTGAGCCTGCCGAGATCGAATCAGAAAGAGGTGTAATCCGCGAAGAGTGGAGACGTGGTGATGATGCCAGGACCAGAATGATGAAAGGCATTATGAAAGTTGAGCAGACCGGTTCTCGTTTCGCAGAGAGAGATGTGATTGGTCTGATGGATGTTGTGAACAACTTCACTCCAAAGACTCTCACAGATTATTACCACAAATGGTACAGACCCGATCTTCAGGCAGTTGTCGTTGTAGGAGACATCGATGTAAATGATATGGAGCAGAGGATAATCAAAAGGTTCTCAACAATACCGACAACCCCTAACCCTGCAAAAAGGGAGACATACGACATTCCGGACAATGTAGAGCCTATCGTAGGTCTTATAACTGATCCTGAAAGCAAATCTTACTCAACAAGGCTTATTATAAAGATTCCAAACCTTACAGCAGAAGAGAAACAGACAAACGAACTGGTATACAGAGATGTAATTCAGAGTCTGATTGCAGATATCATGAAAGAGAGGGTTGCCGTTGCTGCCCAGACAAAAGATGCCCCTTTCAGAAACAGTGTCCCTGTTTTCGGACAGATCAGCTATGCAAAGACAACATTTGTCATGACTACCATGCCTCTGTCTCAGGCCGAGATTATGAAGGCAACCAAAGGTATGCTATCAGAGGTTGAGCGTTTGACATACTACGGCGCAGAGCCTGAAGAGCTGGAAAAAGCTGTCAAAAATGCGAAGATAAACTTCACAAAGAACTATCAGAGGGGCAAAGATCCTAAGAATAGTGACAGAGTCGACCTTGTAGTTGAAAACTTCACCCGTAATTACCCTCTTATAACTCCTGATGATTACTACAAGCTTGCCAAGCAGTGCCTTGAGAGCATCACCCTGGAAGATCTCAATAACAGCATCAGGAGCATGCTTACCAAGGAGAACAGGATAATCGTGTTTTTCATGCCTGAAGGAGATAAGCAGTATCTGCCTGCAAAAGAGGATGTAATTAAGCTTGCTTCGGAAATTGACGGTAAAAACCTTACAAGATTTGAACCTGTAAAAGAGCGTGGCCTCAATTTTAAAGCTGAATTAAAACCGATAGCTATTTCATCAGTAAAAAAACTGACCAATAAAGATTTCAAGACCCCTATTTACAAACAACTTGACTCTACAGTTGAGATCACACTCGCAAACGGGACCAAGGTTATTTGGAACGAGAACAAGGGTAACAGCAAGAATATCCAGGTGAAGGCCTTCAGAAAGGGTGGCTATTCAACAGACATAGATGTCATGGATATCAAGTTTGCCGACAGATACGGTTCATTGATCTCTGTTGATTCGCTCTCAAAAGATGAGCTTGCAAAATGGTGCTTCCAGAGAAACGTTTCACTGAAATTCTCTCCTACCGAGAGATACAGCACATTCTCAGGCAGTTTCGTACAGAGTAATGCAGAAGATTTCTTTAAGCTTCTCTATACATCTCTTACAGAGTGTACAGTTGACAAGAAAGATCTTGAAAAATCAGTATTAAACTCTATAAAGAGCCTAGAACAAGGGAAATCCGAGAATACAATTTATATGGACTCAATTGCCAAGCTTCGTTACACAACAAACAAGTATGGTGATGACCTGACCAAGGATTATTTTAAGAAAGTCAACGCTGAAAAAATAATATCTCTTTACAACAAACTTTACAAGGGTATTAACAACTATATCTTCATCTTCTCAGGTCCGATGAGTGCAGAGAGCGCAAAACCACTCCTCGAGAAATACGTCTCAAACATTCCTGCCAACAACGAGTTGCCTGCCACAGTCATCTCAAGGGATGATTTCAGGACAAAAGGAGAGGTTAATCTCAGGTACAAAGCCCCTAACCAATTGAGCACAAAGGCCTCTGTAACCAGATACTATTACTCTGCAATGGAATACAATACATTCAACTCCCTCAATGGAAAATTTTTCTCCAACATCATGGGTGACAGATATATGGCATCTATCCGTGAAGAGAGGGGTGGCACATATCATGTAGGTTGCGAAGTTGAACTTCAAATGAGACCTGCTCAGACAGCTGAGTGCAAAGTTGCATTTGACACAGATCCTAAGCTTGTTGACGAGCTTCTTCAGGTAGTTCAGGATGAACTCGATAGATTTGTCAAAGATGGACCTACCGAGCAAGAGGTTGAAGCATATAAGATTTATCTTAGAAAAAAATATGCTGCCGTTAACAAGAACGATTACTCCTGGATATCTACAATCAGCAATGCATTGATGGGTTATCCTGCTCTCTCTGATCAGGAAAAGGAGTTTGTCGATAAAATCACAGTCAAGAGTGTTCAGCAGTTTGCTAAAAATCTTACAAAAGAGAAAAACCGCATGACATTTGTCTTTGAGCCGAAGTAACCAAATGGTTGAAACAAATAAATAACCAAATTGGTTATTATAAAAAAGAGTCTCCCTGCCGCTTTAACGACAGGGAGATTTTTTATTGATATCTAAGTTACTCTAAGGTCAAATAATTCAACTCCAGCACTGTATTGTTATACTGGAAGAGCCAATCAAGAAACTCCAGCTCTATCTGTGTGACGTTTTCGATACTCTCCACAAATCTGTAGTAGTCGATCTCTCCTCTTGCATAACCCTCTCTGGCCTCCTTCTCAATCTCAGCACTCATCTGCTTGCCTGTGGAATAGTAATAATCGAGATGGTCCCGGTATTTCTTCAGCTCTCCCTTTAGCTCCTCAATTCTCAATACGAGTGAGGACTTGTAGTGCTCTTCAAATTTCTCTGAAGCCTCAATACTGATTTTCCCTCCCTTTATTCTTGCTTTCTGCTCGACAAAGAAGATAGGGATTGAGATTCCTGCTTCATAAGCCGGATAGTTTTTTGCACCTACGAACCTATTTGAACCATTATAAAAGCCGAGAGTAATATCGGGCAACAATCTGTTTTTTTCTACCTTCAAGAGATTCCTGTGCAATTCTGTCTCCTGTTTTGCGTATTTCATCCCCGGATTTGACTCGATATCTGTCTCTGCCAGTTTAAGCTCCTTGATCTCCCTGTATGGGACAACAATCAATGTATCTGTATTGACCAAAAGACGCAGTTTTCTGTATGCCAGCCTTGTGCTGTAAGTGATATCATTCATCACAATCTGTATCTGCTGGCGCTTCGCCTTTGCATTAATCACGTCAAGACTGCCGGCCTCTCCCCTCTTATATCGTTCTTCAACATTCTTTGTAAAGTTCTGAAAGATTGTGTCAAGCATACGATATCGCATCAATTTTCCTATTTGGTACTGGATTTCGTAATATGAGCGTGTCACATTCTTTATAAGCTCCTTCTCCTTAATCTCCAGATATCTTTTTGACAATTCGCTCTCTGAGCGGGTCACCTTGTATTGAGAGGCATAGAGAGTCGGAAAACTGAAACTTTGTTCTATACCGTAAATAGATAACGGGTGATTATTGTCAGCAAGATTATTAGAATCATACGAATATGAAACAGTAGTTTTATCAATCGTGAGTGCAGTTGGGATCAATGCTTTGCTCTCCTCGACTTTCAGCTTATATGCATTGAACTCTATGTTGTTCTTTAAAGCAAGCTCTATAGCCCGCTCCAATGAGACCCCCCTCTTCTGCCCCGTGGCAGTTAACGGTATTGAGAGGCAAATAAGCGCAATCAGGATATGCGAATATCTAAACTTTATCATTTTATTAATTTTTCACTTCTCACTTATCACTTCTCACTTGCCCAGTCTCCACCTTCTTAGAAACGATTCCGACTTAGGGAAAATGCCTTTTCTTTTTGACCTGACGTCTTCCACAACAAAAAACGCTTCAGGGTCATATTCGTTAATTATTCCCTCAACACTCTTCATGGCCTTTCGTTCAATCACAGTCTCGACTATATCTATCTGTACCTGTGAACCTTGACCGGCAATTGAAGTGGCACCAAAACCATTGTTATTCAAGATAGTGACCATGCCTGCCCCACCCTTTCTGGTAAAAATCCTGACCAACAGAACCCCAAAAGCTATACGCTGTTCAATCATAATCCCGACAAAGTTACCTGTTGCGTAACCTGCTGCATAGGATACATAAGACAACATACTGTTTGCCCTTGAGAATATTTCAGATATGACTACTATCCATATCAGGACTTCAAAGAATCCTATGAATGGAGCTTTATACTTCTCCCCTTTTGAAACAAAAATGATTCTCAGGGTTCCGAGAGAGACGTCCACAATCCTTCCGAAGAAAATAATTATTGGCAACAGCCACGGGTATGTATCGAGAAAATCAAACATTTTTTAAAATCTTTATTTACAAAGATAAGATTTAAAATAAAAATTAATTACTTTTGCACTCCCTGACGAAGAAGCCCAGATGGTGAAATTGGTAGACACGCTGGTTTCAGGGACCAGTGGCCGCAAGGCTGTGCAGGTTCGAGTCCTGTTCTGGGCACCAGAAATTCACCGACAAAAAGCGACCGACCTTGGTCGCTTTTTTTGTGCTCGATAGCCGCTTATATTCAACAGAGATATGCCGTCTCAGAGCAGTCCATCCTCACTCACTACGTTCGCTCCGGCTGAAAATTGCCCTGATCCGGCATATCTCCGCAAATTTGTAAGCGGCTTCACAAAAACGCTAGACCAATGTCTTTTCGATTTTATGTCTGCGAACTTTCCTGCCTTATTTCTGATAAAAAATCTTAAAAACTACTATATAGACTACTTGAGGCCGTACTTCGTTGTAAAGGTGCAGTGGAGCACTTCGTCTCTATATGGCACGCGAGCATTTGGATCAGTAAGTTTGTTGTTAAGCCAGGTAAGATATAAAACAACCTTTACCGGAATATTCAGTTCAAACGTGACTGCTTCCTCTATGAGTTTATGTTCGCCCATCGGAATACTGAACCCCACGCCATCATCTGTCATGCTGATATAATTCATGGGAATTCCCAGAAATCCCCCGGCATTTGAAGGTGTGTTAAACCCGGGGGCAATCACAGGATTCTCACCAGACTCTTTAACCAAGTTGTCATACATGGGGCAATAGGTGATGAGGCTTGCCAGGTTTTCTCCGGCAGGACAACCGGCAAAATCCCTGTTGGCGATGAGGGAGATGCCTCCATCATAAAGGAGTGTAACAATTGAATACCACTGATGGTGGAAACGGGCACCGTAGGATTCTGTGAATTCTTCAAAAATCCTTTCGAATTCATTCTTAACCGCTTGCTTATTAGCGCCAAAGGTATCGAATATCTCATCAGAGGGTACATCCCGCCATTTCAAAGCAAATACCTTATCATCCATTCTTTCCTTAGAATGTCCCGATAAATCCATCGTAAACCCAAAGATAAAGCTATTCCCGTCAACCTGTTGTCCACTACTATTAGGTATATAGTAGGACAACTCCGTGCTAGCCAGACATTCTCCGGGCAACAAAGTCCTGATCGAAGCTGCAGGAGTACCTGAACCAAATTTACCACATGATGTGAGGCATACGGCCACACAGACCATGATAAGTGAATGAATGTATCTCATAATGACAACGTTTTAGTTAAACGGGAAACTGACACTATTTATTACCGCCTGGCGTTTCTATCTTCAGTCATTTCTTCCGGCAATATCTGGCAATTTATAATTATTTTAATTGCTTGACGAACAGCTATATTTGTGCAAGTATTTTCTCCTTTCCGGCTAAGTCCGGCAATTTGCCCATTTTGTAAAATTCAATGTGCTATCCGGCAATATCCGGCAGATGTTTTTATTTATACAATATATTTAATGTATTGAATTTCAAGGGTTACTTTAGAAGCAATATTATTCTATCCGGCAATATCCGGCAATTTTTTATTGGTTTTTGTATATCTGGTTTGAGGTCCGTCTCCAATTTTTTTAAGCCATCCACCTTCGGTTAGTTTTTGGAGGTCCATTCTCGCAGTTCTTTCTTTTACCTCATCCTTAAAAAATGCCATATAGTCTTCTCTACTATATACTTTATTAAATTCCGTTTGATTCATAAAACCAATCATGCGGTCATTAACAATTATAGGTTTAGGAATACCATATAGAGTAAGTTTAGTATAACCACTTTGAAATGTCCATTCTGGCGTTTTTAAATTTAACTCTTCAAATAATTTTTTAATCAAAGATAAACCCCTACCAAGTTTTTCCATTTCCCCTCTTAGGAAAAACATATGGGCAATAGTAGGGTTTCTTAAAACTGAATGGTGGGATTCAATTATATTTTTTTTCGTGATGATATCATTAGGAATTTCGCCAGAATTAATAATTTCTATTTTGTCTGTATGAATATTAATAGTAATTTCTCCCGACATATCACCATAATCACGATGAACCATCGCATTAACAATAGCTTCTCTTAAAGCAGCAAAAGGATATTTCTCACGGTCATTTCTTAACGGACTCCCTGGATAAAATTCACTAACGATAGGATTATTTTTTTTAAAGTAACTCATTACCTTAGTGAAAGAAACAAAAAGGTTGTCCTCAATTATTTCAGTATCTCTAAATTTATCGCCAGTTGCACCTTCGGGTATATTGGTGATTCTAATCCGGCATTGGGTAAAAAACCTTGTTGGCTCATTCCCATATAAAACTACTGCGCCATTCTTAACAGCTGAATAATCAATAAGCTGAAAATAACTTAAAAAATCTTTAGGAATTTCAGGTAAAGATTTTGTCTTTCCAAGTTTGTTAGCATCATTGATTGTATTAATAATTTCGCTTTCATTTAAGTCTTTGTAAATAGCATCAATGGTTGTAAGTTTTTCCCAACTTGAATTATACTGGTTTGATGACCTTAAAATTAAACTAACATCGTCTGGACTCGCTTCTATTGTTTTACTCCCTTTTCTTACGAAATATTTTTGCTTATAAGAATATGGTTGTCTTGAACCTTTTAATACATTCAGCAATACTACTGACTTTTCACTAATCGTTTCGAACTGAATATAAATAAGTGGCTGTGGAAAAATATTCTCTAAGGCATTTTGTTTTAACTGGTTTACTTCTACTTCGGTAACATCTGGTAAGCCAATTAATTCTTTTTCATCATATCCTACTATAATCCAACCGCCGTCTGTGTTTAGAAAAGCACAAATAGTTTCTAGAATAGCTTCGACGTTCCAAACACGCTTGAATTCAAGAGAAGTATGCTCTTGTTGGTTGATGAGTTCTTTTATAAATGATTTTGTACTCATATCACAAAGCCTTTTGACTTATCTATTAACTTTTGAATGCGTTCAGGATATCTAAACTGGCTTTCAAGATGCATCTTTATATCATCGTAACTGATATATGGCTGCACCCAATTTCCGGTTCTTTTTGATGCCGGTTTTTCTTTGTCCTTTATAGCATCATTGTACATCCTGATACACCTTGTGTCCATTACTCCATTATCTTCAAATGAGATTTTATCAAAATCAATCTTTTTTGAAGTCATATCTTCTATTACAAATGAATCTTTAAAAAGTGCTCTTGTAAACTCAACACGATAATCGGCTAATACAAATCTTGGAATATTTCTAGCAAAAGCGGTTTCAAATTCATAATGTGTTATTGATTTCCCTCCTTTATCTAATACACCTGAACCATAATCTGGCCTGATAAATCCTATAAACACATCGCATTCTTCAACGCCATCTGTACAATTTTTCAAGTTAGATTGCAAACTGTCTAAAAGAATAGTTCCTTTATGTGACATATAGACATCATATCCGTAACTATCCAATAGCTCATAAATTTGTTTTAGCTGATACTCAAAGTTATAGACAGTCGAAGCCACAAAAACTCTTATGTGATTTCTTTTTGCTACCATAATTTAACATTAGCTCTTAAATTTAGTTTCTTTTTATTTTATAGCAAATTGTTTATTGTCGTACAGTGTCTTTTTACATTTGGCTGTAACGGTTGGTGGTAAAATTCCGTTTTAATGGGATTTAACACGTGTTGAACTAAATCCCTTTCGGGATAGTTTTTCAGTGAATAAAATTAAGCATAAAATCTGATTTGATGAACTTTACGGCAGTACAAATCAAAAAAGTAATGCCGTATGAGAAAAAAATCAGAATCAACCATTATCGAGAGGGCTCTGGAAAGCATTCCAGGGTAAGCTGATGCAGAGGATCGCGGCCCCGTGGGAAAGCGATGGATTAACACAAGATGTCCTACCTGTTATGAAAGGCATCTGGAACAAGGCTTGAGTTGTTCATTGCAAGTCATCTATGGCAAGGCCTGAACCTGTAATCCGGTACCTGGGGCTATACACTCACAGGGTGGCAATCTCAATATAATACTCCTGTAAATCTGTATTCACAGGCGGGAGAAGGACAGTTATAACATCAGGAGACTCATTTGCAATCTGCATTTTTTGTGGATAGCGTTCTTTTGTCCGGAAACTGTAAAATTGTTAGACGTTAGATCTTCCGAGAAGGAAAAATCTTTAGGAATAGAAATCCGGCAAAAAACATGTACCCAAATTATGCCCGTTAGAGATTGCCTGCCTGCTCTGGTCCATAAAATATAAAAACCGTAAAAACTGAAAACCTTTGATAAGTCCATAGCAAAATTGACTGGGATGTGGTTCAACACGGACTTCCGGCTAGGCACTGCGTGCCGCATAAAGTCCTTATTATTGCCAGTAGTTTTTTTATAAATATCTTTCAATCAATTCATATTTCAATTCTGGTAGTTCATTTATTGATTCATAAAATTTGATTTCGTTTTCATCAATTGATGCAATATGTACTTTTAACCATTCAATTTCATCGAATCCAAAACCATATCTTAAAAGCCATATTTCTAATTCATCATTTGTGCCATATTTTATATAGTTACTCAAAGTTAATGCTCTAACATCATTTGATTTATTGTAATAAATCTGAAACGCAGCAGATAGGGGGTCAGATAGTGATAGTGATATAACTTTGTCTAGATAATCATAAGTGTCATATACCAATATGTCATAATCGAAATCTGAGATTGAAGTATTCCTTGGAAAAAGACCAACAGTTGAAGCATTTGAATCTGGAAGGGGCGTAGCGACCGTTGAGTATCTTATTTGTATTTCATCACGTAACTTCGATGCTTCTTCAGGTGTTATTTCATTTTTTCTTAATCTTGAATGAATTGCTCGTTGTTCATCTTTATTTGTCAAAAAAGCATGCCGTAAAGAAACTATTTCCTTAAAAGATTTACCTTGAATTTTCCATAATAAAATTGGAATTGACACACTTAAAACACTTGCTTCACCTCTAGTCAATGTTCGTTTGCGTAGATGACTAATGTAAATTAATTTAAAAGCATTTTTCACCTCATTTCTTTGGTCATCACTTAAATTATAATAAGCTTTACCAGTAATAGGTATGTTATTAATTAAAAAGTTATCAAGTATGAATTCAATTGATGCGCTAATCTCAGAATTTGATAGCCGTTCTACTTGACTTTTTGTTAAATGCAATTCATTATCGAATGAGTCATTTTGAATAGCTTCGGAAATATCCTTCAAATCTTCAGGTATATCATCAATATTTGAATCAAGTAATGACATTTCTGTTAGAGAAGTTGTATGCTTCATTCTTTCACAGAATAACTCAACGTTCCTAGACTCAATAACTACATACCCATAGTCATAAGAATTTAGCTTTTGAGTACTTCGTCCTGCACGACCAATAAGATTTTTCAAATCCAAATTCTTTTTATTTTCATCTCCTCCTTGAAATCTAAAATTATTTATCCAAACAACATCAAAAGGCATATTAATTCCTTGCGCTAAAGTAGAGGTAGCAAAACATATTTTTGCATACCCCTTATTAACAAACTTTTCAATTAAAAGCCTTGCATATAAAGGCATTGAGCCATGATGAACAACTATTCCTCGCTCCATCATGTCAATCATATAAGAATGCTTTTCACCTTTTCGTTCAGATGCACCAATGAATTCCCTGAGTTCATTAATTATTTCAACAGCTTCTTTTAATTCAATTTTCGGACATAGTGTAATGTATTTTGAAAAATCAATAACATAACTGCTATCATATATTTTTGACTTGGATATATAAACTAATAGCGTTCCATTTGCTTTCAGGATTTCTTCAACAATTTCATAATCTACATTTATCTGTTCTCGAGGCATTTCCTCAATAAATGGAGAAAAATATTTAAATTCTTTATTCTTTTCTGACAAATATATTTTACCTACAGAATTTTGGTCATATCTGGCAAAATCTGAGTTGACTAAAAATCCATGTTTTAATAATTGAGCTTGTGGATTTTGAACAAATGGATGAGAGAAAACCTTTTTTGCCTCTGGCAATAACTTATCAACCCTTCTTACAAAAGAATCAAATCTCATTCCACGAATTCTTTCCTCTGATATCTGAGCCTCATCAAATAAAAACAATGAAATATTTAAATCACGAATAATGCTAAACAAGTCTTCACCTCGCTCAGGAGTTATAATATAAATCCTTCTATTTGTTTTGCTACGGTTTACATTCTCTATAAATTGAAGAATTAATACAGAATTATCTCCTTTTAATAAGTCTTTTACTCTAAATAAATACTCAGAAATTAAAGCTCTTGATGGAACTACAATAATTATATCACTCTCTGTATTTAAAATTAATTCTCTAAACAAATATGATTTACCAGAACTTGTGGGAGCCGAAAATGAAAAATACTTTTTATCCACAATTTTTCGAAATGCACTTGCTTGAACCGGAGTAAATCTATGACCTGTTTCTTCCTGTATTGTATCAGCGAAAATAGAATATACTTCCTCAATTAAACTTAATGGTTCAGTAGTTTTATAAAACAAGCCTATTAAATGCATTAGCTTACCTTCATACTTGCTAAAAACTTGAGGGTGGAACTTTTTTATATATGATAATTTTTCAAAATCTTGGGAATCTATTGGTCCTTCGTAATGTATTTTGTCAATTACATCCGTAATGACATCTTCAATTCTTTCGTTCTCGATGTATTCTGTTAGTTTCATACTTCAACACCGATTATGTAAAGTTCTGGAAATACTAATAATTTTTCAAAACCTTCAGATTCAAGTGCTGTTTTAAAAATCCTACCATACTGACCTCCATTAATAGAGAATGCTGCTATATAAGCTCTCTTTCCAACAATTGCATTATCTATTGCTTTTGTAGTTGTGAAATTTTTTTAATCTACAAGCTCCATCGTATCCTTATCCTCATTAATAAAACCAACAATTTGATTTATTGCAACTGTATGAGGGTTGGAATTACTGCTATATTTTGCCTCACCAAAAGAAATTAAATTAGATGGACTTTCAGTATGAAAATCAAACCCCGGATTTCCAGTCTTTTTTTCTTTCCACATTTCAGCTAAAGGAATTGAAGTATGTCGCATGTGGTTTATTAAAGAGTCTTTTGCAGATTCTGAAACTAAATACTCACCAAATTCTTCAGATATTACATTATCAACTTTTTCAAAAATTTCCTTTACTAATTTTTCAATAGTCTTTTTGGCTCTTGCAGAATAAGATAATTGTTCAATAATTCCTAAATTATTTATCCAACTGCTATTAGATATTGATTGTATTATTTCTTTCGCTCGTGATTCAATATCAGTTATTTTAACATGAATTTTGTAAACTTCTCCTGTTGAAGTCTTCCCGTAATCTGCCATATTAACATTGTCAATACTTATTATTTCCATGTCTGATTAATTGTCGTAGTGTTTCTAAAATTACTGGCAACGTTGAGGGTATGCAGCGGGCGGGTTTTCGTGGCCGGTTCACTATCCACCGGTACTATCCTTGTCGGCGAGTTCGGAGCTTGCAAATTGCTTTGAAACCCGACTGATGTATACCCTATGTTGAACCAAATCCCTCTCGGGATAGTTTTCAGTGAATAAAATTAAGCATAAAATCTGATTTGATGAACTTTACGGCAGTACAAATCAGAAAAGTAATGCCGTATGAGAAAAAAATCAGAATCAGCCATTATCGAGAGGGCTCTGGAAAGCGTTCCGGGGTTCGATCGTGTCTTCCAGAAGCTTCAACAGCAGGTGGTCTTGAGGGGGCAAAGCAAAAGCACACTTCGCAACAACATCAGCCGTGTAGCGTAAATATCACAGTATTTCTGGAGGTTGCCAGTCATTCTTAACCGTCAGAAATTAAAAGAGCTGTTCATAGCCCCGACACAGCTAAAGCACCGCATAGTATTGACCCTTATACATCCTGCCTCACAGGTTCGTTAAAATAAGACGGTACGGAATATCCAGCAGCCGCGTACGGGCTTTAAGAAAAAGTCTGGAAAAGCCTAAGATGACCATAAATATCAGGACTTCAGAAACTGCACAGCAGAGGCTGAAAAGGCTTACCGGCTTTGACATCTGTCTGTGCCCGTTCTGCAAACAGGGAACCATGCACAGGATAGTGATGATGCCCCGGGTGAGATCTCCTGTAAATCTGTATTCACAGGCGGGAGAAGGACAATTATAACATCAGGAGA
The DNA here is from genome assembly GCA_028690215.1 of Bacteroidales bacterium. Taxonomy (GTDB): domain Bacteria; phylum Bacteroidota; class Bacteroidia; order Bacteroidales; family UBA932; genus Bact-08. Next base: position 157,639 of record JAQVBQ010000001.1, read on the forward strand.
CTCATTTGCAATCTGCATTTTTTGTGGATAGCGTTCTTTTTGTCCGGAGATGGTAAAAATCGTTAGACGTTATATCTTCCGAGATGGAAAAATCTTTAGGAATAGAAATCCGGCAAAAAACATGTACCCAAATTATGCCCGTTAGGGATTGCCTGCCTGCTCTGCCCCATAAAACATAGAACCGCATAAACGAAAACCGTTGATAAGTCCATAGCAAAACCGTCTGGGATGTAATTCAACATGGACTTCAGGTCTGGGCACTACGTACCACATGAAGTCCTATTTATTAGCTGTAGTTTTTTATTCTAATCGTTTTATTCTTTCCCATTCTGTCTTAAAAATAGACTTACTCAAATCTAAAATAGTATCAATACTTTTTGAATATTTCTCATCGTCATGCTCATTCTTATCCAATATATTTCTCGCATTTAATAAACGAATCTCTTCAATTAATAATCTTGATTTTTCCTCATTAGAATTAAGCATCATCTCGATTTTATATTGAATCTTAATCGTTTTTTGAAGTAAATCATATATATCAAACTCATAAACTCTATTTCTTAATAATTCTCCTGTCAATTGATGAATAGCTAACATTTCTGAAATTAAGTTCCTAAGTTCATCAATCCATGCTTGTCGAAAATCTGCAAGCTTATTTTTTTTTATTTCATCTATTTTTGAATCAATCTCCTTGTTTAGATTAATTCTTGAATTTCGAATTTGCCTTCCAGATATGTATAGGTTTGCTATAATGGTAATAATACATATTAACAATGTAATAATCCATGCATCACCATATGAATCCTTATTTTTAAGCTCATGGATAACTCTAATATAAGAAGTTGAATCTGTGAGTATACTATCTACCATGTTATAAATTATTAGTTTAACCTAATTTCATATTCAGTTTAATAATTAGTTGCCGTCAAAAAATATAGCTAACGGTTTGACGCTTGGTGCAGTGGCGGATTTCGGAGCTCAAAACTGTCAATACACCACAAAAGTTGATGCGAGGTATAATGTTTAATTAACCACATCACCCGCCATTGAGCCAAACACCTGTTAACAGCAGTTATTCTTTCTGCCGTCATTGCATAGCTGTCAAAACACCATTCTCAAAATATAAGTAGTTGTCAGAATATACCCATTGTTCCCATTTTTTTCCTAAAGTTATAGTTGTATTAATATCATCTGGTTCACCCCAAGAAAGTTTACACATTTCTTTTGTCATTCCAATTTGTACTTTCCCTTTCAAAATTAAAATCCATTTTTCTAATCCAAATTTTTTCTTGTAATTGTCAGCTTTAGTTGCAGGGTAGGCAACATTAATTACTCTATCGAACTCCTCAACTGTTCTTTGCCCAAGTGAGTTTTCAAAAACAAGTGAAAGTTCATAGTATTTACCTTCAATTGTCAAATCAATACATTTCCATTTCTGACCAGTAATTATTGTAATCTCTTTTCCCGTTTGAATATCTGTTGCACCTTCAAATTCGCTATTATGAAATACGAACTCTTTACCTACAAGCTTCTTTTTCTGTTCTTCAATGAACCCACCTACGATAAATGGGAAATTGTGCTCATATCCATCATAATGGTAATATATTGTGTCATTGGTTTCCTTATTCACTAATTTTAAAAAGTAATTTTTATTATAGTCTTTACCATATTCAATAAATGGTATAGTAGTACCCTCCGTCGTTACAATATCAATTACTTTAAAATATCTACCAACTAAAAAGTTATAATCAGTATTTCCACCTCCTAAATCATATTTCTCATAACTTTCATTCTTAGGTCTTTGAGGTTTGTATGTATTACTTAGTTTACCCATATCTTTAGTATAATCTAAACAAAACCCTGAATATCCATATTCTCTTAATTTATCAAATTTGCCTTTTACGTAAAGGTCCTGACCAATATATTTATAAATATCTCCTTTCAGATAGTTCTGAGAACTATCATAAGGTATTTTGTTCTCAATTTTAGGAGCAATTGTCGTAGTTGATATTTGTCCGAATACAATTGTAGAAGAAACTAAAAGCAAAAAAGTCAGTCTAGTTTTTTTCATATTCATTATTTTTTAAAAATTTGGTGCTAACGAGTAAATAGATTCATATTTGTTGAATATATCGTTCCACAAACGAGAGAGATGTATAAATGTTTGTTGGATAATATCTTTCTCAAAATTTTTTATTGTTTCTATCTCCAAGTCGCATTTTTAGGATAGAGTCCAACTAAATATTCTGGTTAAATAGTCTCTTTTTATTGGGGCTTGCGTTATCATTTTTTTGTGGAACTATTAGCATTTATTACAGAAATGCCAGAATAAGGCATTTACAAGAGCGTCATCAAGTTAAGTATTATTTTTTAATTGTTCAACTTCTTATATCCCACCATCTCCAAATCTAGATCATCAATCAACAAAGCAATCTCTTCCGTATTGCCCAATACTACATATTCCCTCATTTTCAAAAAAGTAGGATTTTTCATATGAACTATTTTCACCTCAACCGGCGATATAGTCATTCTTAAATGTCCTCTTCAGCCGCTTACAAATTTGCAGAGATATACCGGATCAGGGCAATCTTCAGCCGGATATGGGATTTAGGAGCAATTGAAGACATAAGGCCGAAAAAGACCTTGGTTTCTAGTGATTTTATGAAGCCGCTGACAAATTAGTGGAGAAATACTGGATCAGGGCATTTCAGCCAGAGAGGGGGAGGAGCGATTACAGATATAAAGCTGAAAAAGACCTTGGTTTTTTAGTGAAAATCTAAGAATCGGCAATTTATTCTCTGATGCCGCTCATAAGTTAGTGTAGAAATAACGAATCAGGGCATTCAGCCGGAGGGAGTTTACGACTGAGGATGGACAGCCCTGATTCGTTATTTCTACACAGAATAAAAAGTGGCTGAAAAGAAAAATTTGTTCCAAAAAATTATTTTTACATATCTTTGTTTCGGGATTTCCCGAAATGATTTTAATGCTAAAGAATGGCGAAGAAGAAAATTTATACACCATATCAGGAGAAGGTAGCAAGATATGCAAAGGCTATGTCCCATCCCGCAAGAACATTTATCCTTGACTATCTGGCCAACAATCTGGACAAATGCTGCTACAGCGGAGATATGGCCGAAGATCTCCCGATTGCAAGATCAACGCTGTCTGAACATCTCAAGGAGCTTAAGGCAGCCGGACTGATTCAGGGTGAGATAAACCCACCATATATCAAATATTGCATCAACAGAGAAAACTGGGAAGAGGCAAAGGCTTTGATGTCAGACTTTTTTAACAGATAAAAATTTTGCATTCACATTTCGGGTTTCTACGAAATCGGAAATGATAAAAGAAATAAAATAACATTTATACAATAAACATTTAATCATGGAAATAAAGATTTTAGGCACCGGTTGCCCTAAGTGCAAGACATTGGAAAAGATTACCCGTGAAGTGGTTGAACAAAATGGCTTTGATGCAACCATTACAAAAGTTGAGGACATCATGGACATCATGAATTACAACGTCATGTCCACACCTGCGTTGGTTGTAAATGAAAAGGTAGAGATCAAGGGGCGTATTCCATCAGCTGAGGAGATTAAGCAAGTATTGAGTAAGTACTAGAAAAACAATTAATAATGAAGACTATTTCTATTTGGATTACACTAATCCTCACTCTGGCATTTATCCCTTGTAATGCCCAAAACACAAACAAACAAGGTGTCCCTTCTGCAAAAATGGCTGGCACATCTGTTAATGCCGAAAAAATAGAGGCATACTATTTTCACCTCACATCACGCTGTCCGACCTGTATTGCAGTTGAATCTGTTGCTAAAAAAACTATCGAAAGCCTCTATGCAGGAAAGGTCACATTCAAATCCATCAATCTGGACGATGCTTCAAGTAAGTCTATAGCAGAAAAGCTAAAAGTTCCGGGACAGGCTCTTCTGATCGTAAAGGGTGGCAAACAGGTGAATCTCACAAACGAGGGTTTCATGTATGCAAAGAAAGATCCGGAAAAGTTCAAATCTATTATAAAAGAGAAGGTTGATGCTCTTTTGTTGTAAACGAATATGGATTTACTGAACAGCATATTGGAAAACAGCACCATGCCGTGGATTACGGCATTGGTGCTTGGTCTTATGACAGCAATAAGTCCCTGTCCATTAGCTACAAATATTACTGCCGTCGGTTTTATCAGCAAAGACCTCAACAATCGCAACAAAGTCTTCATTAACGGATTGCTATACACTTTAGGACGTGGAATCTCATATACAGCAATCGCTTTTGTTCTTTACCTCGGTGCAGACCAATTCAAGTTTTCCGGTTTTTTTCAGCAATATGGAGAGAAGATTCTCGGACCGCTTCTGATAATAATCGGGTTCTTCATGCTTGATGTGGTAAAGATTAATTTTCCGGGACTTGGATCTCTTACATCAAAGATGCAGGAGAAGAGCGGCTGGGGATATTTTGATGCAATCCTACTCGGGATGTTATTTGCCCTCGCATTTTGCCCTTACAGCGGAGTCCTCTACTTCGGCATGCTAGTCCCCATGACTATAAGCAGCGCTTCAGGACTCTACCTTCCCCTGATTTTTGCTATTGCAACCGGGATTCCGGTAATTATCTTCTCGTGGATACTCGCATATACATTATCAGGAATAGGAGGAGTATACAACAAGGTTAAAACATTTGAAAAGTGGTTCAGAAAGGTGATAGCAGTTCTGTTCATTCTTGTTGGCATTTACTACCTTATTAGAGTTTTCTGATTTTTTTTGATTTAGCAATTCGTCGTTTTACGAAATATTTATATTTAAAAATGGAAAATAAAAAAGAGTTAAAAATCCTCATTTCAATCATTGTCCTGTTCGCTGCTGCATTCTTTCTACCGATAGAAAGTACAAGATTCACAACAGCAATTGCAGCAACACTGGATCTTGTAAAATGGTATGCACGGGAACATGTTGTCTTGTGTCTTTTGCCTGCTTTCTTCATTGCGGGAGTTATATCTGTATTTGTAAGCCAAGGCTCCGTCCTGAGATATTTCGGTGCAAATGCAAAGAAGTGGCTAGCCTACACAGTAGCCGCTGTTTCAGGGACCATTCTTGCCGTTTGCTCCTGCACAATTCTTCCCCTGTTCTCTAGCATACATAAACGCGGTGCCGGCCTTGGACCTGCAATTGCATTTCTTTACTCCGGACCTGCAATAAACATTCTGGCAATAATACTCACCGCCAGAATAATGGGATTTGAGATGGGTGTTGCACGTACTGTCGGAGCAGTCTTGTTCAGTGTAATTATTGGAATGATAATGGCCTTTATCTACCGTAAAGAGGAGAGGATCAAAAAGGAGGAACAGATGAACATTGCCCTTCAGCCGGAAAAAAGGCCAATGTGGCAGACAGTTTTTCACTTCTTCACCCTTGTCCTGATTCTTGTATTTGCAAACTGGGGAAAACCTGCTGCAGGAGATACTGCAAGTACCTGGTACTATATATGGGCGTACAAATGGTATATAACCGGATTTTTCTCGCTTACGCTGGGCTACTCTCTTATCAGGATTCTGAAGATAAAGTGGCAATGGGTGGTTGCAGCAGCTGTAGTAACTGCAGCATCAGCTATTCTTTCAAACAATTTTATAGAGAATGCCAAACTCAGTCCGCTTGTACCTATGATGGTGGGTATAGCTGCTTTAAGTGTAATCACCCTTTTTGACAAAGGGGACGAAGATAATAAGGAGTGGACTTTGTCGGCTTGGGGATTTGCAAAACAGATTCTTCCCCTTTTGGCTTTTGGCGTAATTACCGCAGGATTCCTTCTGGGCTCAACCCATGATGGCAAGACAATCGCCGGGGTTATTCCAAATGAGTGGATAGAGTGGATGGTTGGCGGCAACTCTGTATTCTCAAACTTTTTTGCATCAATAGTCGGTGCCTTTATGTATTTTGCCACTCTTACCGAAGTGCCTATAGTTCAGGGGCTGCTTGCTGCAGGTATGGGTAAGGGGCCGGCGCTGGCACTTCTGCTTGCAGGCCCGTCACTCTCTTTGCCGAACATGTTGGTTATCCGCAAAGTTATAGGGACAGAAAAGACGATAGTCTACGTTGCTCTGGTTATTGTAATGGCTACAATATCAGGACTCATTTACGGAAGTATTTTTTAAATAACTAAATAAGTAAAGTATATATGGAAAACAAAACCTGCTTGTGCGGTTCAACAGAGTATGTAGTATTCTCTTGTTCCGGCGCATGTGACCTTGGATATGTAACTGATATGGTCGCGCGTCGATTAAGAGATAATGGCGTTCGTAAAATTAGCTGTCTTGCCACCCTTGGTGCCGGATTGGGCAAACCTCACGAAGAATTGAAGAAAAAAAATATTCTCATGCTGGATGGGTGCCCTGTTGATTGTGGAAAGAAAATCCTTGACAAAGAAGGCATTAGTGATTATAAATATTTGCGTTTGACCGATTTAGGATACAAGAAGGGCGAAACACCGGTAAATGATGAGGTAATAAATAAAGTTTATGAAAAGGCTGAAGTTATCTTCTAGAGCCAGAGAATATTTTAACTGGAGCTTCATCATTTTATCTATCATTTTTCTTCTCTCTTTGTTTATTTTTAAAGATGACCTGACCGGGTACGCATCTAAAGTAAAAATCTCTCAAATTGATTCATTAACAGCATCAGTTGAATTAAAAAGAGTAGACTCCGCATACAATTACACACAAAATGGACTCCCTTATAAAGTCACATTTCTTGAGTTTGGTGCAACCGGGTGCTCTTCATGCAAAATAATGGAAGGAGTTATGGAAGAGGTCCGTAATTTATACCCGGATAAGGTGAATGTGGTTTTTACGAATGTACGGCTTAAAGAGAGTAAGAACATAATGGACTTCTTCGGTGTTATAACAATACCTATGCAGGTTTTGCTCGACAGAAAAGGGAAGGAATTCTTCAGGCATAACGGCGTTCTGACATTAGAAGAGTTTAACAAGGTTATTGAAGAATATATATAAAGAGTAGTCATACAATGAACGTACTTATACTATGTACCGGGAACAGTTGCCGAAGCCAGATGGCTCACGGATTCCTACAATCATTTGACACTAATATCACCGTGTGTTCGGCCGGTACTGAACCTGCAAAAGAGGTTAACCCGAAGGCCGTTCAGGTTATGAGGGAAGTAGGTGTTGATATAAGCAAACACTACCCAAAACTGGTTGATCAGTATCTCAATGAAAAGTGGGATTTTGTAATCACTGTATGTGATAATGCAAATGAGAGTTGTCCTGCATTTTATGGGGAGGTAAAGTCGAGGATACACATAGGTTTTGAGGATCCTTCCAATGCTAAAGGATCCCCAGAATTCATCATGAATGAATTCAGAAGAGTAAGAGATGAAATACGAGAAAAATTTTCAAGATTTTATAAAGAAAAGATTAAGACACAACTATGAAAACAGAAGATTTAAAGTTAATTGTAAAAGAGAAATATGGCAAAATAGCAAAAGAAAATCAGGGATTTGTCAAATCTTCCTGTTGTGGTACATCTTCTTGCTGTTCGGATTCTGATTTTATCAGTATGATAGGTGATGATTACTCAACACTTGAAGGATATAATCCGGACGCAGATATGGGGCTCGGATGCGGTATTCCCACCCAATTTGCAGGCATCAAAAAGGGGGACAGCGTTCTTGACCTGGGGAGCGGCGCGGGCAATGACTGTTTTGTCGCCCGCGCCGCCGTCGGACCAACCGGCCATGTGACCGGTCTGGACTTTACCGAAGAGATGATTGAAAAGGCAAAGCATAATGCGCTCAAACTTGGTTTTACAAATGTGGATTTTGTGTACGGGGATATTGAGGATATACCTCTTACTGAAAATTCATTTGATGTTGTGGTCTCCAACTGTGTGCTTAACCTTGTACCTGACAAGTCAAAGGCTTTCTCACAGATTATTAAGGTACTGAAATCGGGAGGACATTTTTGTGTCTCAGATGTGGTTCTGAAAGGTGAACTTACCGAGAGTGCCCGCAAAAATGCTGAGTTGTATGCAGGTTGTGTCTCCGGGGCTATTCAGATGTCAGAGTATTTGTCAATCATTGAAAAGGCCGGATTTACCGACATCACAATCCACAAGGAGAGAAGAATAGAGCTCCCTGACGGCATAGTAGCTTCAGAAAATAGTGAAACCGGTATATTCAGCATCACCGTCTCCGGATATAAATTTTAGTGGCACAGATTTTTTATTTGTCTCACACCCACAACCTTATAAGGCACAACATTTTAGACAAATAAAAAAAACTGTGCCACTAAAAAAGAACAATTTAGAATAGCAAAAAAGAAATTTAACATGGCAAGAACAAGACTTAAATTTTTAGACAGATATCTTACCCTATGGATATTTCTGGCAATGTTCATAGGGGTTTTTGCAGGATGGTCGTCACCGGATGTAGCCGAATTCTGGAACAGTATGTCCTCCGGCACAACCAACATACCTATCGCAATAGGGCTTATCGTTATGATGTACCCGCCCCTTGCCAAGGTAAAATATGAAGAGCTGGGAGATGTTTTCCGAAACACCCGCGTCCTGACCCTTTCTCTCGTTCAGAACTGGGTAATAGGGCCGGTTTTGATGTTCATTCTGGCGATTATCTTTTTGCAGTTTAACATTGACTACATGTATGGCCTGATCTTAATCGGTCTTGCCAGATGTATAGCGATGGTTATTGTCTGGAATGACCTGGCAAAAGGCGACACTCAATATGCAGCAGGTCTTGTGGCTTTCAACTCTATATTTCAGGTGCTCTTCTTTTCTGTGTATGCATATATCTTTATTGCTGTACTTCCCGGTTGGTTCGGCCTTCCGGTAAATGATGCAGTCTCACAGATAACAATCGGGCAAATAGCTGAGAGTGTCTTTATTTATTTGGGAATTCCATTCATAGCCGGTTTTTTGACACGTTTCATTCTTATAAGAGTCAAAAGCAAAGAGTGGTACAATAATAAATTTGTACCGAAAATCAGCCCGCTTACCCTGATTGCCCTCCTCTTCACTATCATTGTAATGTTCTCTCTGAAAGGAGAATATATTGTAAAAATACCTTTTGACGTTGTAAGAATAGCTATTCCACTGATTATTTATTTTATTACAATGTTTGTGGTTTCGTTTTTCATGAGCAAGCGAATAGGCGCAACCTACGAACAGTCGACAACTCTCTCTTTCACTGCTGCGAGCAACAACTTCGAACTTGCCATTGCCGTAGCGATAGCCGTTTTCGGAATCAACTCGGGAGAAGCCTTCACCGCAGTTATTGGTCCGCTTGTGGAAGTTCCTGTAATGATTGCACTTGTGAATGTTGCCTTTTGGTTTAAGAAAACTTATAAAAAAAAGATTATATAAATTTGTGTGGCACTGATTTTTTATTTGTCTCACATCCCTAAGCTTCTAGTGCACAATACTTCCGACAAATAAAAAAATCAGTGCCACTAAAAAGAACAAAATGAACTGGACAAAAGCTAATATTCCAAACCTTGAAAAAAAACTTGCAGTAATCACCGGAGGATCAAGTGGAATCGGGTTTGAAGCGGCAAAGGGACTTGCCTCCAAGGGTGCAAAGGTGATTCTTGCCGTCAGGAATCTTGATAAAGGTGAAATTGCCCGGAAAAATATAATTGAGGAGTTCCCTTTTGCTGATGTTGAACTGATGCACCTTGACATGTGTGATCTTAAAAGCATCAAAGAGTTTGCAGACAAATTCCTGGAGAAACATACACACCTTGACCTGTTGATAAACAACGCCGGTGTCTTTTGTCCTCCTCATAAATTTACCAAAGATGGTTTTGAACTTCAGTTCGGCACAAACCACCTGGGTCATTTTGCACTCACCGGTCAAATACTTCCAGCCCTTCTTGCAACCCCGGGTTCAAGAGTGGTCAATATCAGCAGTATTGCCACACGAAGTGGCGAAATATACTTTGATAACCTGGACGGCAAAAAAGGATATCATCGTATGAAATATTACAGGCAAAGCAAATTAGCCAACCTTCTCTTTGCCGTTGAACTTAACAACAGGCTCAAACAGGCCGGGGCTCCAACCATAAGTCTTGCCTGTCATCCCGGTGTTACTGTGACCAATCTCGCCTCAATGGGATCCGGCAAGAAAAGCGGCTTGTTTGTGAGAATGATTTTCAAAATGGTCGGCCAACCGACAGAAATGGGTGCCCTCCCTACACTTTTTGCCGCAACAGAACCATCTCTGAAAGGAGGAGAGTATATCGGGCCGGATGGAAAGCTGAATAAAAAGGGTTATCCGGCTATTAGTGATGAGGTGAATACCCTTTTCAAGGAAGATGTATCAAAAAGGTTGTGGGATGTCTCAGAAAAACTTACTGGGATTGTTTTTTTGTGGCACTGATTTTTCTAAATGCCTCATTATTAGCAGAAAATTTTTAAGGGCTGTAATAAGCCCGATTACAACTCATTTCATTGGCCTGTATGTCTGCAGATTAGAAAAATCAGTGCCACTAAAACATTCAGCTGAGGGAGTAAGGAGCAATTACAGATATAAAGCTGAAAAAGACCTTGGTTTTTTAGTGATTTTTAACCAAAATAAGAAGCATCACTTTGTCTCGATAGCCGCTACAAATCAGCGGAGATATGCCGGATCAGGGCAATTTTCAGCCGGAGCGAATGGAATGAGTGAGGATGGACTGCCCTGAGACGGTATATCTCTGCAGTTACTTTTAGTGGCACTGATTTTAACATTCGTCTATCTTTTTGTTTATTTGAGTATTACACAACTTGAATCATAAAAAAATCAGTGCCACAAAAAATTCATACATTTGCGACTTGAAAATTCTTAATTATGAACAGGGGACTCTTGAGTATTTTGCTGCTTGTAGTATCTAACAGCTTCATGACACTTGCCTGGTATGGCCATTTGAAATTCAACATAGCCGGCAAATGGGGCAAATGGGGCTTATTTGGCGTAATTGTAATTAGCTGGGGGATAGCACTTTTTGAGTACTGCTTCCAAGTACCGGCAAACCGAATCGGTTATAAGGAGTTCGGAGGGCCGTTCACCCTTATGCAGCTAAAAGTCATACAGGAAGTTATAACGCTCACAGTTTTTGTGGCATTTTCTCTGATCTTCTTCAAGCAGGAGAGTTTCCGGCTGAATCATTTTATAGCATTCGTATTCCTCGTGCTTGCTGTCTTTTTTATATTCAAGGATTAAAAAAGCAAGTAGAGGGGCAGAAAAAAATAAGTAAAAGGGCCAGAAAAGAGGCAAGAAAAAAGACCAAAAAGAGGCAAGTGTCAATTTTCCGGAGCAACCTGATTACAGCACCTCCGCAACAATCACAGTGTAGTTCTTGCCGTACTTTCTGGCACATTTGGGACAAGTTGTGTACCACATGTACATCTTTCCTGTCTCCTTACCCATAGCTTTAACCTTTTGAGCATAATCCTCACACCAGGACCCTGTGTTCTTAAAGTCACCCTCATAGACTTTGCAATAGAACTTACCTGTGATCCTGACATTTTTCAGCCCCGGAACATCCTTATCTACCGCAAGAAGAATATCCATATTCCATTTGGAAGTATGATCCGACAGACACAAATTATCAAATTCACACCCTGCTTCAGAGGCCTTTTTAACAAGTTTCGTCATAACAGAGCCAAAATTGAGAGGCATGTAGAACAGAGTGCACACACTGGCTTTCACAAAGATCTTGTCATGCCACTCTACCATCTTGTCGTCCCACGGTTCAGGATCGAACGGCGGACAACACTCATAAGTTTGCTGGTTCGTTTCCATTATTATATTGTTTTACGGGTTTACCTTGAGTTTTCCTCTTCTCATATTCGCCTTATCTTCGGCTGAAAAACCTGATTTATAGTCATAAATACCCTTTTCCCACTCACCGTATATCGCATTGGGAATAACTATAAAACGGCGACCCCACTCTTGTCGCATATCTACCGCAGCATCCCTCCTCTTCTGGTTATCCTTGACCTCAAAACACTCTGCAAAGTCATTTAGATTGTCACCCAGAAGCATCACTATCTTATAATCCTCCGCAACTTTTGCCCTTCTAGGCTCCTTGGTTGAACCGTCAGCCAAAAACAGCATGTGCTCTTCGTCTGCAAAAGGGAAGTTCTGATTCTTAAGATTTTTGACTGTTGCCGGAATATCACGGGGAGTTCTGTTACTTATATAAAAAACAGTTACACCTTTCGATTCTGCCCAACGCAAAAAATCAACAGCACCCGGGATTGCGGTTGCTGAGGCCTCGTCTATCCATGCAGTCCAATCCTTGAAATTATAGGATTTCCCCTCGACTATGTTTCTTGCTTCGGAATAACTGTTGTCAAGCACGGTTTCATCAATATCAGTAACAATTGCCAACTTCCTGCAACACCCCTGTTTTTCCAACTCCTTTTCCAGATTCGCTTGTGCAAAATTGAAAGCCTGATAGCACAAAGCAATGTATTCCGGTGACAGCTGGTGCCAAAGAACCGGATATGTCCTCAGGTCCTCATCAACTGAAGATTTTACCGGCACTGCTTCCTGTGCAAAAGAGTGAAGCGCAACAAAAATGAAGGGGAGAAGCACTATTTTTTTCAGAATCATGATACAAACATCTATTATTAATGCTAATGTAGTCATTTTTTCAATCTTTCCTTCTCTTAAAAAAAAGCATACCTTTGCAGCCGGGAAGGAAAAAGGCAAAACTATGAACATAGACCGTATAGGACTGATTGCAGGTAAAAAAGAGATTAATTCTGAAGATCTCCGGTATCTGCTCACATTGTCTGGTGAAGACATGAAGAGATTATTTGAGATATCTGCAGCCATAAAAAAAGAGTATGTCGGCAATGTCGTATATTATAGAGGATTGATAGAGTACTCCAACAGATGCTCAAAAAATTGCTATTACTGCGGTGTGAGGGTAGGCATGAAACAGCTTCACAGATACAAACTCTCTGACGAAGAGGTTCTTGAAGCTGCAAAGTTCGCCTGGCAAAAGAGGTATGGCAGTATAGTAATACAGGGAGGAGAACGTGCCGACAAAGGACAGGTAGCAAATATCACCCGTCTTTTGCAGAAGATCCACCAGGAGACTAACAACGAACTTCATATAACCCTCTCACTTGGAGAGCAGAGTGAAGAGACATTCCGTATATGGAAAGAGAATGGCGCACACAGATACCTTCTCAGAATTGAAGCTTCCAATGAAGAGCTCTACAGAAAACTGCACCCACAAGATGAACACCACAGTTTCGCCAAAAGGATAAAATCCCTGGAAGCACTAAAGAAACTCGGTTACCAAGTAGGATCGGGCGTTATGATTGGACTCCCTTTCCAGACAATTGACGATCTGGTTCAGGATCTTCTATTCCTGAAGGAGTTCGATATTGACATGAATGGAATGGGCCCGTACATTGAGCACGAGGGCACTCCTCTGTACAAATACAGGCACCTTCTCATGAGCAAGGACGAGAGACTTGCATTGAGCCTGAAGATGGTGGCATCTCTCAGAATTCTAATGAAAGATGTAAACATTGCAGCCACAACAGCCATGCAGACACTTGCCCCTGACGGAAGAGAGCAGGCATTGGCAGTCGGAGCTAACGTTGTTATGCCAAACCTTACCCCTGTCAAATACCGCAAGGATTATCAGTTATACGAAGATAAACCATGTCTGGATGAGGAGGCAGAGCAATGTGCTTCTTGTCTGGAAAACAGGATCCGCTCAATAGGGAACGAAGTAGGATACGGACAGTGGGGAGATTCCAGACACTATACAAGTAAGAATTCCTGAAAATCAAAAGCTATAGCGAAATATGACATAATAAAAACGCCCGGATAATTCCAGGCGTTTTTATTAAATAGCTGCCACATCTAATGTGAGCAATTTTCAACCATTTTCAGGTTTAATCAACTTACTTAACAACAACTCCGTCAAGTGAGTTGAGCACAAGCTGATATGTAGAGTTATACTTGGTAAGTATTCCTGTCACATCGGCAACGGTGTTTAACGATGGCGCAGGTTCTGAAGCAAATTTGGCATAACCGCTAGTGCGTACCAGAACACTCTTTGTGCCTACCTGGAATGTGTGTTCACCATAGACAGCCTCAATGTTTCCTGAAGCCTTCTGTGCCCATGTAGCCATATTACGCCTGGTCAAAGTTGCATTTTTAAGTGTCACCAGTGTCCCGAGCCTGCTGTCAGTTATCTGACTTTGGTTTGTGATCTCATAAGGTGTGACCTTTGGCCCGGTAATACCTCTGAAGATTGTCTCATTTATTCTCAGGTCGGTGTCGATATAGCCATTCTCATATCTTGACTCAAGAGACCTCTCACCCAGACTTACCATACCTCCATAGCTGCCGAGTGTAAGATGCCTTGCCTTGACAACGATTGTCTGACCCTCTTTGTAATAACTCTGTAGATTGGTTTTCCCGACCTTTATCTCAATTCCGCCTGTCTCATCCTGTATAAAGAATGATCTATAGAAATTACCCTCAGCATCAGAACTCACGACCTTTCCAGAGACAATGACATTCTCCAATACCTCAGTAGAACCGCCTATGCGCATTGCCTTCAGCTGTGCTATTGTGTGTGTGGGCTCCATGTTGACCGGAACGAACTCATCCGGTTCATTGAATGTTTTTGTGCATGATGCAGAAAACAGAACAAGAGCCGCTATCAATATTGTATTATATATTCTTTTCATATTCTTCTGTTTTAAATTGTTCTATCAGAAACGGAAATAAAGGTTAAGATAGTAGGTAGTTCCAAACATATAGAAATATTTTGAATCGAACCTGCTGTAATTCAACAGGTCTCCATTTGAATCCTCATTGGTCTTGAGCCTCATCTGCTCATAACCGCCTGTCTTGATGCTTCTGTTGTTCAGGATATTCTTAATCTCGAGGCTAAAACCAATATTGTAACTGCCAATATACCAGCTCTTGCCGATATTTGCATTCAACACAGCCGCACCTTTGAATTTTTCCTGACGGCGCATAGTTGCACTCTCCTCTGCAGAAAGACCCACCTGTGCAAAGTCTGTCCTGTAGACAGGATTCATGTCCAGGTACATTTGATCGTAGTAAGACATATCCACACCGGCATAGATGCTGCTCGGTGACTTGTAGTCAAGCCCGATATTTAGTGCGGTATGCGGTGTTGAAGGTATCTTATAGTCTTTCCAATATACCCTTTCGTTCTGAAGAATGACCTCATTGCTGTTATCCACGGTCTGAGTCACATAAGGATTAGATGAATAGACATATTTCCCGTAGCTGAAAGCAGCCTCTGCAGAGAGTCCTGTAGCAACAGGAACAGAGAGGCCCAGCTCTACGCCTGCATTGACCTGGTCTATTCCTGTCATAGAGAAGTTAGAGAAGCTCCTGCTTATATCATCATAAAAACTTATAAGGTTTGTCTGATCCTTGATTGTTGTGTAGAAACCGGTTAATCTGAGCTTCATCCCCTGAACCCTTAATGAGTAGTTAATATCCGCACTCATGGTCTTCTCGGTTGTAAGCCCGTCCACGACACTGTTTCTTGTTCTAGGGGATACGAATGACTCCTGGAAGAAAGGAGCACTCTCGATATAAGCCACGTTAGCATAAATCCTGTGCATTCCTCCAATGCTGTATGCAGCACCACCCTTTGCGGTATATGTGAAGAAATTCAGCTTCTCCGAATTACCGTAAGAGTTGTCAGGGAATAGCCCCTTCCTGTAGAGACCCTCTCTCCAGAAAGTTGTATTTCCGGCCTCTCCTGCTACGTATGCCTCAAACCCGTTTTTGTTGAATTTATAAGAGAACCACCCCTTGTAATTCTGGACATGAGCCAGATAGCTGTAGCCATACCTGTCGCCCTTCTTTACCACTCTGTTCGGGTGGTTGAGGTCATTCTGAATGGCATCGCCACTTGCAAAGTCTCTCTCTGCAAATTTATCGATGTCTATCCAGCTTTCACCTCCAAGCAGGTCTTTTATCGTCTTGTAGTAGTCTGTCTTGTTAAACCTGAGCTCTGCACCTAAATTCAGCTTGCCGGCTGTTGAAAGGTTGATTGCAGCCTGAATCTTTGCATTCAGATCCTGCTGGTCAGTATGGCGCTCCTCAAGTATGTACTGCGACCTGCCATCTTGACTGTTTCTGTTCACATCATACATCTTGTCCCAGTTTATCTGGCGGATATTCCAGTCTGTAAGCCACCCTTCTCTGATATACGAAGCCTTGTAAGGATCATCCTCATAATAGCTCGGTAGATTTCTGTAGTAGTCCGGACGCGGGTCAGGTGCATCGTACCAGTCAAGGGCTGAATAGCCGTTCTTACCGAATCTGTACGATACGGCAGCCTTAAGATTCACCTTGTCATTCGGAGTAAAGGTATAGTTAAGGATAGCTACAGGCTCATGGTTCTTTCTGACCCTCGAGTTCCTGATTTTACCATCCTGGTAGCCCCAGTTTGGATTGTAGTAGTTACTCCCGATCATGTCATAGACCTCCTGTGTGGATGAACCCTGTGTCCCCCTTTCAGTAGGAGATCCGAACAATGTAAGTGCAACTCTGTGTTTATCGTTAAACTTCTTTTCAATAGATGCGAACCACGCAAATGCGTTATAGTATACACCATTCACCCATTCGTTACCGCCCAATCTTGTAGATGCCGAGAGGGCGTAGGACCAGCCGTTGTCCTTTTCTCCTGAAGCAATGGTTGCCATCAGTCTGAAACGATACTGTCCGCTGGCATTAACTATACTGAACCTGTTGCCCTTTCTCATTTGGGAAGCTGTGGCATTAATATTTGTCGAACCATTAAACCCGCTAACACCATAATCTGAGATATCAAGACCTGTAGAGCTTTCCTGATTTCTGGTCGCCTCATTGAGTCCTGTCCACAAAGACCAAGGAGAGTAACCGGTGAGTGCATCATTAAAATAAATTCCATTGAGGTAAACTGCAGAGGTCTCTGATTCGTATCCCCTGTTTTTAAACCTAATATCACTGAATTTATATCCGGCAATATTCTCATATACATCTTTGGAAGATGTGAGGATCACCGGAATTGCCTGGGCATCACTCGAAGATTCCATATCAAAATCGGCCATCATTGCCGCATCCTGATTCTTGATAGTTACGGCTGTCACCAATGTTATAAAATTGAGATCCTTCATGTAGTTCTCAACTTTTACGTTCAGGCGTGCCGGCTGAAAGTCAGGAGCTGTGACAACAAGTGAGTATGTTCCTAGAGGAATATCCGCAATCTGAAATTCGCCTGTCTCAGATGTAATGGCACTCATCTCTGTGTCAGTCATGAGCACCACTTTGGCACCTTTAACAGGTACGCGTCCCTCTCTGTTTACCACCTTTCCCTTGATGCCGTTTGACTGAGCATACATTCCGCATGCAAAGAGGAGCATCAAAGCTGTAAAAATAAAAGTAGCTCTTATTTTCATAATGATTATTGTTTACTGAGTAAATATATGAATACAGGGAAATGGTCGCTGTAACCTCCCTGAAAATTCGTTCCTACAAATGTCCTCAAAGGATAGTTCTTATACTGGCCACTCTGTTGAGTAAGAAAAGACCTGTTGAAGATGTTTCCCCAGAACTTGTTGTTGTCCGATTTTGCAAGGACAACCTTTTGCTTGGAGTTGTTAATCAAATTATAGCTGACAACAATGTTGTCAAAGAGATTCCATGAGTCCTGATACGCCAGAGAGCCGTAACCCGCCTTGAACATCGAATGGAACGGATTGAACATATCCCCCGGATTCTTTGCCTCAGACATTTTGCCTTTGGCTCCCAGAACCTCATAAATACTTCTGTTCACAGGATCGTCATTCAAGTCACCCATGAGAATAAAGCTTGCCTTAGGATCTATTTTAGAAACTGAATCTATGGCATCTTTTGCCACTTTTGCTGCAGCGCACCTGAGAGGTTCAGAGGTCTGTTCCCCTCCCCTCCTGCTTGGCCAATGGCAAACAAAAAAATAGAATTTCTCTCCGTCAATTGTACCCCAAGTCATCAGAATGTCCCTTGTTTTGAAATCGGGTTTTCCCTCCACCTTTACACGCAGTGAGCTGCTTCCCTCATAATTGAAGACAGATGGACGGTATATCAGGGCTACATCAACCCCCCTCACATCCGGAGAGTCAAAGTGTACAATCTGGTAATTTGCCTTGACGAGTTTTGGAAGCGACACAATATCTTCCAGAACATTTCTGTTCTCGAGCTCTGATAAGCCGATAACAGCCGGGAAAGATCCTGTAGCCTGTGCCAATCTGTAAAAAACCTCCTCAATATTGGAGAGCTTCTTATAATACCTCTGGCTGCCCCATTGATAAGGGCCTGCAGGGGTGAACTCCTCATCGATAACATTTGGTGTATCTATTGTGTCAAAGAGGTTTTCAAGATTATAAAATGCAACCGGATATCTTCTCGGTTGGGAGGAGAGAGAGTTTATTGCAAAGAGCAGTATTGCCGTTGCAATGATTAATACTCTGGATAATCTGGTCATAAATAGTTTTGTTAAAGATTCCAATCTGCAGGTGCCCACTTGGCCTCTGCTTCATTTTGTATTGTTTCACTGAGATTTGCGAAGAAATTAAAACCTGTCAGGGTCTCAATCTGGTCCACAGACTTGGTCTGCAAAGCTGTTGCATTGCCTGAACCATAAGCCCTGTGCTCAAACCAGAATCCTATGGCATCATATTTCTGGTTCTTGAGTCTTAGTAAAACCTTGTAATAGTAGTTAGGAACTGCGATAAGTCCCCCTATCTTGTCAACAGCATGGTTGACAGTCTCATTCCCGCCGACTGTTTTTAATATAGCTCCTGTTACAACATAAAGCGTATCACAAGTTGACATCCAGCCTCTCACCTGACCCTCAAGAGATGCCCACATCTGCTGATTAAGAGCCCCCAGCTGAGGTGTCATGTTTGTGAAATAGAATGTCTGAGTGTTTGCCTCATTTGAGCAAGTCCTGTCTGCTGATGGTATCTGATGTCCTCTGTCATAGCCTGTTATCCCGTTATATAAATAGGCCTGATCTGAAGCTAGGAAATCCGGATCCGGTTGCCAGGCATCAGTTCTGGATGAAGATCCGATATAAACCGGGTTGTGAGGGTAAGCTACCCAATATGCAATTTTCTCACTTTTATCATACATCAGAGTGTAGTTTCTCAAACTCTTTCCGGCCAGTTCAATAGAGTGAGATACAACTTTTGTGTTGGCATTGCCTCCCCCGGAAGGTATCTCGAGCCATTTGAGATTTCCTGCGCCCGGATTATCTCCTCCACCTGTCTTGGCTGCCTGGGTCAAAGTTTTGCGAACCGATTTGTTTCCGCTGTACACTGCAATCTCTGCCACTCTTGCAATATCTGCGGCATTTGCAGAAAGGTTCAGCACCACATTGGCAGCCCCTTTACCGCTTGTCATATTTGGTGTGCACCAGCCCTGGCCGCCTGTCATATAATTGACAGAGAGAGTCCAATCACTGTTTGCATCTATGTTTAAAAAAAGACTTGTAGATGAGGCAGAGACAGATTCGCTGCTCAACTCAGCAGAGAGTTGAACAGCGATCTCATCTTTAGTACATCCCACCAGTAAAGATCCACATAACAAAAGAACTATCGCCTGCAGACCTATCCCCTCAAAAATTCTCATTTACTATTGTACTGTAATTATAA
>JAQVBQ010000141.1 GCA_028690215.1 Bacteroidales bacterium
TCAGGTTAAACTGACGGACATCGGTCCAGTTCCTTGTTCCGGATATCGGACATACAATCTCACAATCGATAATCAACTGTTTGAGAGCGTCAAGGTCATTAGCCCTTAGGGCATCGTTCATCCTCTTCGAAACCTCTTCTACCTTTACTTTGTTGCGAAGCACATTCGGATTTGTTGTACGGAACTGAGCCTCATCGAAAGAGTCTCCGAATTTCTTGCGTCCCTTCTCCACCTCCTTATCCATCTTCTCCTCCAGTTTGGCAATATAATCCTCAAGGAGAACATCCGCACGGTATCTCTTTTTTGAGTCCTTATTATCTATCAAAGGGTCATTGAACGCTCCTACGTGTCCTGATGCCTCCCAAATCTTTGGATGCATGAAGATCGCAGAATCTATTCCCACAATATTCTCATTTAAACGGACCATCGCATCCCACCAATACTTCTTGATGTTGTTCTTCAACTCCGCTCCTAATTGCCCGTAATCATACACAGCACTCAGACCGTCATAAATCTCGCTTGACTGGAAAATAAATCCATACTCTTTTGCATGAGCTATAAGGCTCTTAAATAACTCCTCCTGTGTCATCTCTTTAATTTTGTAACAGGCAAAAATAGTGCATTTCTGGGGAATTTTAATAATTTTGTCTTCATACCTGAAAATATTATCAATGAGACGTTTTTTTCTCTCTTTAATTGCGATTCTATCATTAACTGTTGCCTCTGCACAGATTACTACCACTTCATGGAGCTACGAACAGAGAGACAACGGTGACGGCACTGTTGATCTTATTTTAAAAGCCGACATAATTTCCCCATGGTATATCTATAGCAGCGACTCTATCCAGAAAGGGCCACTGCCCACCACCCTTGAATTGAAGGGGATAAAAGGATACGAAGCTGTCGGTACTCTCAGGGACGAGGGTGAGGCGGTTGTTAAGCACGACAAGGCTTTCAATATTGACGTAAAGGTTTTTCACAATAATGCGGTTTTCATCCAGACAATAAAAAAGCTGACTGATTCAACCATTGTAGTTGAAGGGACTCTTTCATGGCAAACATGCAACGGAGGCGAATGTCTGATGGATGAGACAGATGTGAGATTTGATATAAAAGGTTTGGAGGCGGCTCCGCCGGCTCCTGCCAAAAACAAGAGTGAAGGTCTTCTGATGTTTTTACTTATAGCTTTTGCTGCAGGATTGGGTGGTGTCTTTACCCCTTGTGTCTTCCCTATGATTCCTATGACCGTCGGATTCTTTATCAGTGGATCAGACAACCGCAGAAAAGGATTTATGAAAGGTTTGATGTTTGGTCTGTCCGTCACATTGATTTATACCCTGGTCGGGATACTGGTTGCTCTGTTCAAAAGCACAGATGCAACAGACACTCTCGGTTCACACTGGATTCCCAATGCTATCTTCGCTGTCCTTTTCATTGTCTTTGCAATATCATTCCTTGGGGCTTTCGAGATAACCCTTCCCGGAGGCCTTGCCAATAAAGCAGATTCAAAAGCAGACAAGGGCGGCCTGATAGCCTCCTTCTTTGTAGCTCTTGCCATGGTAATAGTCTCATTTTCATGCACAGGCCCTTTTGTGGGATCAATTCTGGCCGCAGCTGTTTCCGGAGGAGTTGCCATTAAACCTGTTCTCGGGATGCTTGTATTCGGCTTGGCGTTTTCATTGCCATTCGTAATATTTTCATTCTTCCCATCTTTAATGAAGAAGATGCCTAAATCCGGAGGGTGGCTCAATATGGTTAAAGTGATCTTTGCCTTCATACTGCTTGCATTTAGTATGAAATACCTCTCAGCGGTAGATGTGTGGTTCGGCTGGGGAATTATTTCAAGACCTCTGGTTATAGCTGTCTGGATTGCTATCGCTGTTTGCCTTGGCCTCTATCTTCTAGGAAAGATCCAGACCTCCCACGACTCTCCTATTACAAATGTTGGAGCAGGAAGGGTTGTTTTTGCAATTGTATCATTCTCGTTTGCAATATTCCTGATCCCCGGTCTGTTTGGAGCTCCCCTCTCCCATCTCTCAGCACTTCTCCCTCCGGCTTCAGAGACAACATACACTGTTTTCAACAATTCTGCCCTATCCATATCTGACCAGCCCGGCTCTATACAGCCTACAAATACAGAGAGCGGTTCATGTGCACCAATAAAGTACGCAGATCCGAAGCATGCTGCGCCATATGGACTCCAGGCATATTACGACATTGTCCAGGCGGTGGAGTGCTCAAAATCGCTTAAAAAGCCCGTTCTGCTTGCGTTCAAGTCAACCACCTGCAGTGGGTGCAAGCTTATGGAGGCAAATGTCTGGAGTGATGCCGGAGTTCAGGAGATTTTAAGGAATCAAGTTGTACTTGCAACTTTGTATGTTGATGACAAAACCATACTGCCGGAAAGTGAGCAGATAGTTTCAACCCTTGACGGGAAGATTAAAAATACACTAGGTAGAAAAAACAGGGACTACCAGATTTCCCGTTTTGGAATTGCTTCACAACCATACTATGTTTTAATTGACCAAAATGAGATATCTCTGGTAGAACCTGTCGGAGAGTGTTCGAAAGATGATTTTCTGAACTTCCTGAATCAAGGAATTCAAAAATTCGCCTCTCAATCTGTCAGATAGTCTCGAAAAGCTCCTCTATCGGCTTTCTGACCTTTTTCAGAAACTGATTTGTATCTTCAGGTGATCTGTAGCCTACTGCTCCTATGCAGGCAGAGGTGAGGTTCCTCGCTTTTAGTCCGAGAATCTCGTCAAACATCTCCTTATCGAACCCCTCCATAGGGCATATATCAATCCCCTGTTCCGAAGCGGCGCATATCAGGGCACCCAATCCGATATATGCTTGTTTTGCAGTCCAATTCGAGAGCTGAACCTTTGAGAGTGAAGAGATCATTCCATTGATCGTATTCCCGTAGTTCTCTGTCTTCTCAATTGGAAAATTGTTTACTTC
>JAQVBQ010000142.1 GCA_028690215.1 Bacteroidales bacterium
TGGTAAAAGACATGCTGATGCTGGCAGATACCGAAGAGGGATTTACGGTGATACAGCTGCTTGGAAACTTTACCCTGCAGGATATCCAGGAAATTACCAAAGACATGGATAAATAAGATAAAACGGTGATGCAAATAAATGAAAGAGAGGGTATCTGCAAAGATATCCTCTCTTTCTGTATCTGCGTCATTTTATCGGATTGTCTATCTTACCGGAAACTGGGCAATACGTAATGTGGTACAGCCGTAAGGTATTAATTCGATTGTTTCTTCTGTATCGGTATAGTCTTTCCCTTGTTGCGTATTGAATGGAATCGGACCGGCAGAACCTCTGTACAATGTCCACGAGGGAATCCGGTTCGCCTTCGTCCGGATTTGCAAAGGTGCATTATCTACATTCCAGGGATATACTCCATCCTTTAGGGCTTTCTTCTCAACTACAAAACCAGCAGGCAGAGACTCCTTCTGCAGATTCTTTTTCATGAAGGCATAATTCCACGGAGAATCTGACGTAACCTCAAAATACCAGCTGCCGTATTTGGCAACATATTCTTTTTCTATGTTTTTCTTTTCCCATTTCTCATTCATCTTCAAGGCATATAGCAGCGGACCTCTCTCCACTACGGCGCCGCCATCATACCAATAACTTATATCCACCTGAGCAGGAAATTCCACATTCAATACATCTCCGGTCTTCCAGTTACGGCTGATAGAAACAATCTCTCCCGGTTGCGTATCCAAAGATAGTTTTTCTCCGTTCAGCCTGATATCGGGCTGTGTACACCAGGCCGGCACCCTGAAGCGAAAAGGAAAAAACGATTCCTTCACCTTTTTATCCTCAAAACCAAAATGGAACGCAATGGCCTCGTCGAAAGGATAATTTGTCTCTTCCCGAAGCAACAGCGTCTTTCCATCACCTACCTTTACCTTGGCTTCACAGGGTGCATATACCAGCGCAGCAACTCCATTATCGCCCGTCGCATAGATCAGATTCTGCACCATCTTAGGCCATCCCTGATGCAAGTTGGAGGTACAGCAGGGATATCCGGTTAATTCGCCGAAAAGGATATCGGTATCATCGTGAGGAGTGGTGAAGTCGCGCCAGTTACGGGTTACCGACACTTGATTTACCTGCTGATAATACTGACGGGCCGAATAGGTATCGGTAACCTGCGTAGGCAGTACATTGTAAGCGATTCGCTCCAGGTAATCGGCCCAATGGGTATTCCCTGTAACCTCGAGTATCTCTTCCAGCGAAAACATCATTTCTACAGCCGTACAAAGTTCGGACCCATATACCGGATTTCCAAAACGCAATAGCTCGTCGCCAGCCCAAAGTTCGGTTGGCAGTCCGATTGTATGCCTCATAACAGATACCGCTTTATCCACCGCTTCCAAGTGCTTGTAATCTTTACTCTGCTGATAGTATACAACCGGCTCCTTAAAGCCCTGCGCCAGATTTACACAATGCAGGCTGTGCTGCCTTGACAGGTGATTCTGATTCAGGAATATATCTGTCCAGTTGAATGTCTGTTTGTGAATAAGCTCTCCCAGATCCAGCAAATATTTTTCACCGGTGATATTATAGAGCCAATAAACGATCATTAAATTGTCCCCTCCCCGCTGAGATCCCCAGAAGGTCCATTTATCAAGGGGATTTGATGGCAACTGCTTCAGCTGATACCGGAAATAGTTGTCGAGAAACTGAATCACCCGCTGGTCGCCCGTAGCCGAATAATATTGCTGCATCACTTTCAGCATCACCATTTTAGGCCACCAGTCCATTGCATTATCTCGCTGCAGTCCGGGTTCATTGGGACGGTCGGTATCCTGACCAAAATATCCATCGGCTTTCTGCGAAGCGAGTGTCCACTCTATCCAGGGTTTCACCTTCTCGATCAAACGTTTATCTTCCAGGATGTAAGCCAACGGAAGCAGGCCGTCAATCCAATAGGGACCGCGTTCCCACACGTCTCCGTCGCCTCCAAGCCATCCGTTACGCTTACCCATTACTTTCTCGTAAACCACATCGAGGTTGCCGGTCATCCCATCCCGCATGATTTCCAGTTGTTGCCTCATCCAGCCCTTGGGTTTAATACTGCCCAGCGGTAATTTAATATAAGGCTTCTTAAGCAGAGGATACCGGTTATTCAAATAATTCTCCGAATATAGATTATCCCCTTTTACAGCAGAGCCGGACCCGAAGAGGACAGAAATAAAAACAAGTCCGGTTAATAGAATCCTTTTCATTGTATCATTTATTTAGGTTGATAATCTATCCACACTTTCATCTTTCCGGCCTCTCGGTTATCCCATGCATAGTAAGGAATCAAGCGGAAAGAAGAATTTCCATCGGTCGCATCAATCACATACACACCGTTAAGCAATGACGGGTCGAAGTGTCCATTCAGTGCAACATCGTCCGTTAGCATAGCCTTAGCATAGGCCTCCTTATTATCGGTTTCCTCCATACAATATACAAGAGGACCTCTCTGGATCGCCCGCTTTCCAACATTAGCCTTTACGCGTTCGTCGGCTGCCACTACCCTGGTCTTCATATCCAGAGACAATAAGATTTCATCCCCTTTTTTCCATTGGTTGTCAATAACTGCATATCCTTTTTCAACCGGAGCCTTCACCTCTTTTCCATTTACCCTGATCGTATAAGTCTCACTCCATTCCGGAATGCGTAGGCGGATCTGTTTCTTAATGTTCTTATCCGGATTTACAACCAGACGGATATCTCCATTCCATGGATAGTCTGTTTTCTGTGTGATTTCAATCTTATTCTTACCAACAGGGATATCAGTCTTATTGCCGATGTACAGGTTTACCCACAATGCATCCTTGGAAACGCCGTAGATATAATTACCGATGGAAGGAAGAAAACGGGAGATCTGACTTGGACAGCAGGCACATCCGTACCATGCTTTGCGGT
>JAQVBQ010000050.1 GCA_028690215.1 Bacteroidales bacterium
TGTATGCGTTTACTTCCTTTTGGTTGGTAAGGCGTACACGGGCTACTTTACGCATAGCCGAGTTAGGTTTCTTAGGAGTTGTTGTGTAAACACGTACACATACTCCGCGTCTTTGTGGACAAGCATCAAGAGCGCGAGACTTACTCTTCTCTACGATCACTGTGCGGCCCATGCGGACTAACTGTTGAATTGTTGGCATAATTAGTTGTTATTCTTTGCTTTAAGTATTTTCGCCACATAAAATTGGGATGCAAAGGTAAGATTATTAATTTGAATTACAAACACCTTATTAACATTTTTTGACGAAAAAAAGGCTATCTTTGAGAAAATTCAGAATCATGGAATTATCAAAAAATGCAAAGAATTTCATCGAGTGTGAGGAAAAGTATGGTGCACACAACTATCATCCGCTTGAAGTAGTGTTGTCTAAGGGTAAAGGCCCTTATGTATGGGATGTGGACGGAAAAAAATATTTTGACTTTTTGTCTGCCTATTCTGCCGTCAATCAGGGTCATTGTCATCCTAAAATCGTGAAAGCACTTAAGGATCAGGCAGACACCCTCTGTCTTACATCAAGAGCCTTTTACAATGATACCCTGGGACCATACGAGAAATACATACACGATTTCTTTGGTTATGATAAAGTGCTCCCGATGAACTCCGGTGCCGAGGCCGTTGAGACTGCCCTAAAGCTTGCCCGCAGATGGGGATATGTCAGGAAAGGAATAGCGGAGGACAAGGCTTTGATTATTTGCTGTGAAGGTAATTTCCACGGAAGGACGATTACTATCGTCTCTCTCTCTACCGATCCTGACTCTTATGATAAATACGGTCCTTTTACTCCGGGTCTTGTCAAGATCCCTTACAATGATCCCCAGGCTTTGGCTTCTGTTCTTGAAGAGCATGCTGCAGAGGTTGCCGCATTTCTGGTTGAACCGATTCAGGGTGAGGCCGGGGTGTTGGTACCTGATGAGGGTTATCTGAAAAAATGCTTTGATCTATGTAAAAAACACAATGTGCTGTTTATGGCAGATGAGGTGCAGACAGGTATAGCAAGGACAGGGAAAATGTTATGCTGTGACCATGAAGGCATCCGCCCGGATGTCGTGATACTTGGTAAGGCTATTTCAGGCGGAGTATTGCCAGTGTCTGCGGTTCTGGCAGATGACGATATTATGCTTACCATTAAACCGGGTGAACATGGTTCAACATTTGGAGGATTTCCTCTAGCATGCAGGGTAGCCGTGGCTGCTCTGGAGGTTGTGAAGGAGGAGAAACTCGTGGATAAAGCTGAATATCTTGGGAAGATCTTCAGGGAAGAGATGAGTAAATATAAATCACCATTCATTAAGCAGATAAGGGGAAAAGGCTTGCTCAACGCTATTGTCATCCAGCCACACAATGGCAAGGAGGCTTGGGATGTATGCGAGAGAATGGCAGAGATGGGAGTTCTGGCGAAACCTACTCACAAACATATAATACGTTTTGCTCCACCATTGGTGATATCTGAGGCAGAACTGAGAGAGGCAATAAAAATCATAATTGGCGCAATGGACTCTCTAGATTGATCTTATGCAGACAACTTCCAAAGTTATAATGATAAGGCCAGTAAACTTCGGTTATAATCCCGAGACTGCGGTCAACAATGCTTTCCAGAAGCTGAGCTACGAAAATGGTACAAATGGTATAGCCGTTAAAGAGTTTGACAGCTATGTGCAACTTCTCAGACAAAATGGGGTGAAAGTCCATGTACTCCAGGATACACCTGAGCCCTACACTCCGGATTCTATATTCCCAAATAACTGGTTTTCAACCCATGAAGGAGGTACTTTGGTGCTTTATCCTATGTTTGCGGGAAACAGAAGACTTGAGAGAAAGCCCGAAGTAGTAGAGTATGTCAAAAAGGAGTTTGATGTAAAGAGGGTAGTGGATCTCACCAAATGGGAGGCGAAATCTCTCTTTCTTGAAGGTACCGGAAGCATGGTGCTTGACAGAGACAGCAATCTTGTCTATGCCTGTGCCTCGCCAAGGACGAATGAGTCCGTACTTGAGGAGTTCTGTGAGGAGATGGATTATGACTATTTTCTTTTTAGCGCCAGTGACGAGAATGATCAGCCGATATATCACACTAACGTGATGATGTGTATAGGTAGTAAGTTTGTCCTTGCATGTATTGATGCAATTAAGGATATTAATGAAAGGGAGAACTTCATCGGTCTGGTGGAGGAGGTAGATAAAGAGCTGATTGAGATATCCTTTGATCAGATGGGACACTTCGCCGGCAATATGCTGGAATTGAAAAATGATAAGGGAGAGTCTTTACTGATTATGTCAGCACGGGCAAAAAATGTTTTAGATGACAGCCAGATTGCAAGACTGTCCTCTTACTGCAGAATCCTTGCCCCCGATGTCTCGACAATTGAGACAAACGGAGGAGGTTCTGTCCGCTGTATGATTGCAGAGATCTTTATTTAGTTAATTGTTGTCCTCCTTAAGGTAGCCGCTGCGATAAGCATCGAGCAACCTTGTCAGGTCGTCTATCTGTTGCATGAGCTCCTTTCCTATATCTGTGTCTCGCACAAGTTTTCGCCTGTTGCTGAATTCAAGCACAGTAGTCTCGGATATTATATCTTCTCCGTTCTCTATTGCCTGTTGTGTGGATACAAATGGCTGGTGCTGAACGAGTTGAAGTCCGTGAGAGTTGTATATGAGTGTAAATCCGGCTATACCGGTTTCCGGCTGGTATGCCTTTGAGTAACCTCCGTCTATGACCAGCAGTTTTCCGTCAGCTTTGATGGGTGACTCTCCTTTGGTCGTTTTAACAGGTATATGGCCGTTTATTATGTGAGAATGTTCGTCTCTGATTCCGAACTCCTCAAGGATTTTTTCACATATCCCGCGATTGTCCTTAAGATGGTAATAGTGCCCCTTGTTCTCTTTATGGGTCTCCTTATCAGCAATAAAATACCTCTCAAATGTGGCCATCCGGTCCTTGTCAAAAGGAGGTGATGAAGGTCCGCACCAGAGATACCATATGAAATCCTGTCCAAAGCATTTCTCCTTAGTCTTTTTTTCTTCAAAATATGCCTGACGTACGATCTGGTCAATTTTATCGAATAGTTTCTTACCACTATAGTCTACTCCTTGGATTTTCAAACTCCTGAATGATCCGTCTTCATTGAGCGGAACTGAACCATGGTACAGTAGGTTTGAATTCCTTACAAGATAAAGAGAACCATTGGTATAGATACATCTCATGTGTTTTCTCAGCTTCTCGCTGTGAATGAATGAATGTATGAGTTTGTCGACAAGTTCACTCTCATCCTCTGTAAGTTCATATGGCTTTTGAGGGTCTATAGTCGGGAACGACTTGTCCTTGAGTTGATAGACCTTTCCGTTGAGTGTTATTGTGCCTTTTTCATAGTCAATCAGGTGAAGAAGTCTCCTTTCGCTCATCCCCATCTCCGGGTTCCTTTCTATGAGTTGTCCTTCAAGCTTGAACTGAATGACAGATATTGCCTTGTGCATCTGGGATATCATTCTTATCTGCTTCTGCTTTACTACCTCATCTTCGCTCATCTTTGGCTGGAATACAGTACACGGATCATTTCCGTACATCTCCAGCGCAAATGATGCAAGAGGCATAAGGTTTATAGCGTATCCGTCCTCCAGCGTTGCAAGATTGGTATAGCGCAGCGACATTCTAATAACATTTGCCATACATGCCTCACTTCCTGCAGCGGCTCCCATCCAGACAAGGTCATGATTCCCCCATTGTATGTCGACATTGTGATAGTCGCAGAGAATGTCCATGATTATATGTGCTCCGGGGCCTCTGTCATAGACGTCTCCGATTATATGGAGTGAATCGATTGTCATTCTCTGGATAAGTTTGCTTATGGCAACAATGAAATTCTCCGATCTTCCTGTTGAGACAATGGTAGAGATGATAGCCTCTACATAGCCGTGCTTGTTAGGCTCATTGAGAGACTCGTGCATCAGCTCCTGTATTATGTAAGAGAACTCTTTTGGCAGGGCCTTCCGTACTTTTGACCTGGTGTATTTGGAAGACACATTTTCGCATACTTTTAACAACCTGACAAGTATCATCTTGTACCAGTCATCAATATCATGCTCACGGGCTTTTATGATTTTCAGCTTTTGCTCCGGATAGTATATCAGTGTGCACAACTCCTTCTTCTCCCACTCCCTGAGAGTATGGCCGAAAATATCCTCAACCTTTTTCTTTATAACACCGGAAGCATTTTTGATTACATGCTGGAAAGCCTCATGCTCTCCGTGAATATCTGTCAGGAAATGTTCTGTACCTTTTGGAAGGTTGAGTATCGCCTCCAGATTGATTATCTCTGTGGCTGCGTCTGAAATAGTGGGGAAGCTTTTGGAAAGCAGTTTAAGATACTTAAGGTCTCTCATGATTTATATTATTGTGGCAGGTGTTTTTTGATTGCTGCAAGCAATACTGAGGATCTGATGGGTTTTGTCACCACATCGTTGCACCCGGCTTCAATTGCTATCTTGTGGTCCGATTCAAAAGCATTTGCAGTCTGGGCAATTATAATAACATCTTTTGAATATTTACGGATTATTTTAGTAGCCTCAAGACCATCCATTACCGGCATTTTAATGTCCATAAGGATAACAGCAGGATTGTTAACTTTGTACATCTCTACTGCCTCTTCGCCGTTTCTGGCCCATATTAGACGATAGAACTTATTGAGCATAATACGAAGAAGCTGGTAATTGCTGTCCAGATCTTCCACGATAAGTATCAGTGGCTGTATCTCTTTTTCTTTTACATGTTCCGGCTTCTCTATCTGTTTCAATGTTTCTTGTATATCTTCGGTCTTGCCGGATTCCGGCACCTCAGGGAAATTTATGGTATATTTTATTGTAGTACCGGCGCCAAATTCAGATTCTGCCCATATACGGCCACCGAATTTCTCAACGATTGCCTTGCACAAAGGTAAGCCTAACCCAGTCCCGCCCACAAATTCGTTGATCTTGAAAAATCGTTCGAAAATGGCAGAAAGATTTTTCTTCTCAATCCCGATACCAGTGTCACTTACAAAAACCTCCACAAATTTTTCATACACTTTATAACCGACTTTGATTTCTCCTACATCTGTGAATTTAAGGGAATTGCTTATCAGGTTGTTTAATATTTGTCTGTTACGAAAAGCATCAAAAGTGATTGTGAGTGGTTTTTCGGGAAGGTCAGCAACAATCCGGACGGATGACTTATCCTGATTTTTGAATGAATATATAACCTCGTTTATGTTGTCGGATAAATCGAATGGCCTAATTTCAAACAACAGAGCATTTGATTCAATCCTGGAGAGATCCAGAATATCACCTATGAGCGATATTAGTTTTTTTGAACTTTCATTTATCACCTCAACGAATCTCCTTTTTTCGTCCGCACTATAATCCGGTTCTGTCAACAAATTTGCAAAACCGACCAGCCCGTTCAAAGGAGTCCGGATCTCATGGCTCATATTGGACAAAAATGAGGTTTTGAGCTTGTCAGACTCCTCTGCCTTAAGTCTGGCCTCTATAAGTTCTCTCTCCCTATTTTTATGATCATCAATATATATATCCATACCGTATATATAACGGACATTCTTCTTTCCCTCACGCTCAAAATACGTTATTCCCCTTCTTTCCCACCATTTGTAAGTAGCTCCGTTATCCAGTGTCATACGGAACTCTATTTTTTTCATCTCTCCAGGAGCGTTTTCCGATAAGATACTTAGAGTATTTGATACTTTTTTCCTGTCGTCAGGATGGATTTTTGACAGGAAAAACCTGAATAGGGATTCCTCCGGAGCCTTTTCTTTTATATGTTTGAAGTAATTATCATCCAAATACATATTCTTAGTCTGTGTGTTGTATGCCCAAGTATATGATTTTGCGGTTTCAGCGGCAAGTTTGAGAAACCTCTGCTGAGTGAAGGATTCTGTCCTGTCGTAAAATACAAATGCTATCTGAGAGATTTGTCCGTCAGAGTCAATCACAGGAGAGACGTTTCCTGATATAATCCTGGGCTCCTTGTCTGGATATTTTATTTTTGTCGAGTTTGAGATCTGAACTCGTCCTTTTTCTTTAATAGATTTGAGGAGAGCATCGGAAACGGATATTTCATTGTTTGGACATGAGGTATGGAAAACTTCTTCAACAGTATGACCAATGAAATCCCCTTTGTGACCGGACATCTCTATTCCGGCTTTATTTATATTGATAATCTTTAGTTTTGGATTAAAAGTTATAACACCTTCGGTCATTACTGAGAGAGTCCTGTCCAGCAGTTCTTTTCTTATTTCATTCTCTTTTGACAATTTGAGGTTGTCCTTGTTTACTCTTAGAAATCGGAAATGATAGTAGGCAAGAGATATGAGGGAGACAGAGAGTATTACAATTATGAAGATTATAAAATTTATCTCAGTTGAGTAATCATCAAAAATATTATAAGGTTTGTTTATAAAAGAGGCTTCTTTGGGTATTCTTTCTTCTGGTATATTTAGTCGTTTGATGACGTTGAAATCAAGTATCAGTTTACCGCAGTTAATTGAGATTGTCGAAGGAAGCAACATGCCTCTAGCCATCTTAATAGTCTTGTCTGCAACTATATTGCCAACATCCCACATGGATGTAAGGTAACCTCCCAAAATACCGGATCCAAGTGAGAGATTCTGGTTCCCAAATACGGGGATATTGCCAAGCCGGCTTAAAAACGGGCGATATGAGCCATTTATGTTATAATTTCCCACGTTGTCCAGTAACCAAGAGGAGAGAATTATGAATGTCCTCTCAGGTTGCTTGGTTATCTCTTTTATGAACAGATCGAAATGTTCGGTAGGTGGTGAAATGTATGTTATTCTAACTTCGTCCCTATATTTTGACAGTGTATTCTGTGCCAGATTTCTTTCAGCTATTCCATAATCAGAGTCATCAGAGATAAAAATCACCCTTTTTGTTCTTGGAAAAAGCTTCATCCCAAGAAGAAAATTCTTTTCAAAGTTCCAGTCAATCTCGCAGATGAGATTCCTTGGAAGAGGCTCTATATGATTAGTCTTTGTGCATATTGACACAACAGGAATGTCTGAATATCGTGACGAGTCACGAGTGGAAATAAGCTTGTGTGTCTCACGATCGGTTGCAATGACAACATCTGCAAATCTCCTGTTTATTGTGTTATACGCGATATTTCTTATTCTTTCACTCTTGTCATCAAAATCCCTCTCTCCGGTTGGATCTATACTCAATGAACGGACCGAACAGTTAATCTTTTTGTTTGATATATAGGAGGATATTCCAGACGTGAATTCTCTAAGCCTTTCATGCCTTGGATTACGTGAATAGAAAACGGCTATCCTTGTAGTTTTAGAAGTATACTCAAGAGATCCAGGAAATACAGCTTCCTTCTCCTGAGATGATATCACACCGCGGCAGAAAACAAATAATAATAAAAGGAATATCTTTTTGGGGATCTTCATTCGAATAGCCAGCTAGGTATTATTCAAAGTTATGAAAAGTTTTCAAAGAACTTTGCTTAACACATGTTTTTTTGCATTTACGGACATTATAAGAGATCTAAACACGAGGTGTAGTGTGTATCCAAGCCAAAGCGCCTGTATT
Organism: Bacteroidales bacterium; assembly: GCA_028690215.1. Taxonomy (GTDB): domain Bacteria; phylum Bacteroidota; class Bacteroidia; order Bacteroidales; family UBA932; genus Bact-08. The sequence goes on from JAQVBQ010000050.1 coordinate 7,657, forward strand.
CCAATGCTTTGTTTGAATATGAAATATGAGAGAAAGAAGGCGACTGAAGATATTATCATTACGTTACGTAGTGCAACAGAAGAGGTTGCACCTATATAAATTCCGTCCCAGGTAAATCCTATACAACCGGCCATAGGGACAATCAGCAACCATGGGAGAAATTGTCCTGCCTCCCGGATTACGGCTTCATTGTTTGTCATAAGTCTGAAAAGGGCCTCGCCACCGAAGTAATATCCCAAAGTTGATATTAAACCGATTGATATACACCATGAAAATATGAGTTTTATTGACTTTCTGAGATTCTTTCCGTCACGGGCCCCTATGTATCTTCCGGTTAATGCCTCACCCGCATAGGCAAATCCGTCTACAAAATAGGAGTATAGAAGCATCAGTTTCATCATGATGGTGCTGACAGCCAGCAATGTGTCGCCATACTCCGCCGCTATGCTGGTAAACCCCGCGTATACACTCAGGAAACATAATGAGCGGATAAAGAGATTGCTGTTCATTACGAAAAAACTTTTCACCTCATTGAGTTTGAAACTTCTTTTTATATCAATGTGCTTGAACAACTTGCCATAGTAAATGTATAATATCAACAAGGTGACAGCCAGACCGGTATATTGTGCTGTCAAAGTTCCCAATGCAATGCCGGCCACCCCCATTTTCAGGTAAATGGCAAAATATAGACAGTAAAGCAGGTTAGTAACATTTACCGTTATATCTGAAATCATGGGTGAAATTGTGTTCTGCATACCTATAAACCAACCCTTAAGAGCAAAGAGCGAGAGTGTCGCAGGAGCAGCCCATATCCTTATGTAGAAATACTGACACGTAAGATTCTTCACCTCTTCGGAGGTGTCTATTACTAAGAAGGAGAGTTCAACGAAAAAATATTGAATGGCCCAGATTACAGCAGCAGCCATAAGAGCTGTCCCGACAGACTGAATAAGTATCTTGACTGCCTCTCTGAAATCTCTCTTCCCATATGCCTGCGCGGTCAATCCTCCGGTCCCGACGCGAAGGAAACCAAAATTCCAGTAGAGAAGGTCAAAGAGCATTGTCCCAATCGCAATAGATCCAATATATGCGGCATCTCCCAGTCTTCCTGCTATTGCAACATCCACCATTCCTACTATCGGAACGGTGATGTTGGCCAGAATGCTTGGACCTGCAAGCCTCATTATTCTTTTATTCATCATCTCTTACCTGTATTTATCCTCCTCTTCCAACATACCGAGATAGGATATATATCTGTCTGCAGAGATTTCTCCTTTTTCAACAGCCATCTTTACGGCACAACCGGGCTCGTGTGTGTGTGTACATGGGGCAAAGCGGCAATTGTCAAGGACTTTCAACATTTCAGGAAAATAATGGCTTAGTTCTTCCGGCTTCATCTCAATCAGACCAAACCCCCTGATGCCTGGAGTATCTATTACAAAACCGCCGGTTCTCAATGGATGGATTTCATAATATGTGGTTGTATGTTTGCCCTGAAGATGATATTCGGATATCTCTTTTGTCCTTAGATTAAGTGTGCTGTCCAGTGTGTTGATCAATGTCGATTTTCCAACGCCGGAAATTCCTGAAAGTAGCGTGAGCTTATCCTTGCACTCCTGTTTGAGAATGTCAATGTTCTCACCGGTGATGCACGAAACCTCAATCACCTCATATCCGGCAGAGTTGTATAACTCCTTGAAAATCTTTGTACTTTCCGTATTGTCTTTATAGAGGTCACTTTTGTTAAGGATTATTTTAACAGGCACTCTGTATGCCTCGCATGTGACAAGAAAACGATCGATGAATGCCAGAGGAGTTTGAGGAAGGTCAAGAGTGACAATTATTAATGCTAGATCTATATTGGCTGCAATTATATGAGCCTCTCTTGAAAGATTGGTGGATTTGCGTATGATGTAATTTGCCCTCGGATGAATTCGTGTGATTATACCACTGCCGTCTTCCTGAATGTCATAATCAACAAAATCTCCTACAGCAATAGGATTGGTAGTTCTTACACCTTTCAGCCGCAATTTTCCCCGTACGGTACACTGGGTGACATTCCAATCCGGTAAATTGCTTACAAGATAATGACTGCCAGTGTGTTTAATAACTCTTGCTCTTGTTGGTCCCTGCTTTTCCACAGTTGCGAAGATACAAAATTGTATAAAAAGGATTAACTTTGAAGATTAATTAAGTTTAAACGACATGTATACACTGGAAGAGCTTGACGCGATTGTAGAGAAGGCTGTAATCACACTTGATCTTAAAGGGAAACCTGGAGAGCTCTATGAACCTATCGAGTATTTGATTTCTATCGGAGGCAAGAGGCTAAGGCCAAAGATGGCCTTGATGACTTACAATCTTTTTTCTGACAGAATCGACAATGAAATATTGTATCCTGCAATGGCAATTGAGATATTTCACGGGTTTACCCTAATTCATGACGATATAATGGATGATGCTCCTTTGAGGCGGAACCAAACCACAGTCCATAATAAGTGGAACAACAATGTTGCAATTCTTTCCGGTGATGTAATGTGCATAAAATCATATCAATATCTTGCACATGCACCTGCCTCTTCGCTAAGCAGTGTGCTGGCTCTTTTTTCGAAAACAGCGGCACAGGTGTGCGAAGGCCAGCAAATAGATATGAACTATGAATCTGTCCCATTTATTACGACGGATGATTATACTGAGATGATATCGCTGAAGACAGCCGTTTTGATTGCGTGTTCGGCCAAGATGGGAGCGATAATTGCCGGAGCAGGGGAGAGGGTGTCAGATATGCTTTACAACTATGGATATAAGCTGGGTCTTGCCTTTCAGATTAAAGACGACTATCTGGACAGCTTTGGAAACACTCTGACATTCGGTAAGGCTATAGGAGGAGATATTCTTTGCAATAAAAAGACATGGCTGCTTGTTGAAGCTTTCAAGAGAGCTAACCCTGAGCAGACAAAAGCGTTGCTTGATCTTTTCAAAAATAATTCAATTACTCCTGAAGAGAAGATAGCTGCAGTACTGGCAAAATATAAAGATCTTGGCGTCAAGGAGCGAGCCGAGGAGGCAATTGCCGCTTACCATGCTGAAGCAAGGGAGATTGTACTTGCTGCCGGGCTGACCAAGGCACAGGAATCTCAGCTGATTTCCTTTGCGGACAAATTGATTGATCGTGAAAAATAACAATAAGCTATATATGAAGTACAGTACAAAATTCAACGAGATCTTTGAGAGGTCTGTCAATGATTATCACAAATGGGACAATGTAGATGCCACCATGGCAGATCCTTATGAGCCGGGAACTATTGAATATTTCCTGTACAAGAAGAACTGGATAGATGCTGTTCAATGGCATCTTGAGGATATCATAAGGAACCCTGCAATTGACCCTGTTGAGGCTTTAGAGATAAAGAGAAGGATTGACAGGTCAAATCAGGACAGGACAGACTTGGTAGAGATGATTGACAGCTATTTTATGGATCTCTTCCGTAATGTCAGTCAACAGGATGGTGCAACTATCAATACGGAGACTCCTGCCTGGGCAATTGACCGTCTGTCCATTCTTGCGCTGAAGATATACCACATGAGAGTTGAGGCTGAGAGAAAAGATGCATCTGAAGAGCATATAGCCAACTGTACAAAAAAATATCAGACCCTTCTCACCCAGAAGGAGGATCTTTCACTTGCAATAGACCAACTCCTTGCAGACGTAGAATCAGGCAGGAAGTATATGAAGTTTTATAAGCAGATGAAAATGTACAATGATCCGGCATTGAATCCGGTGCTATATCAAGGTGAAAAAAAGAGCTAGGCATATATTGATATTCAGGTTCTCGGCAATAGGTGATATTGCAATCGGGGCACCATTAGTGAGAGCCTATGCGGAGGCCAATCCCAAAGTGAGATTCACGATGGTTTCCCAACCCAGACTGGAAACGTTGTTTTCAGGAATAGAGAACCTCTCTTTCTTCCCAGTTGATTTCAAGGGGAAATACAAGGGATTCAGAGGCCTGACAAGATTGTACCGGGATCTTTCAAGGACAAGGCCGACAGATATTGCCGACCTGCATAATGTAACCCGCACATGGGTTCTCCGAGGCTTCTTTTTTTTCACTCTTCTGAAAATCGCTTTTCTTCATAAAGGAAGATCGGAAAAATCAGAGCTTACCAGAAAGAAAAACAAGCAACTCAGACAGCTTCCCTCAATGCTTGGCCGATATGAGAGCGTTTTTGTCAAGCTTGGGCTTATGAACATAAATTTTGCCGGCAGAGACTATGTCGCACCAACCCGGACAATCGGAGAACATGTAAGAATCGGGATAGCCCCTTTTGCAAAACACAAAGGAAAGGCGTGGCCTTATGAATATATGGAGGAGGTTGTCTCCACACTAAGTGAGGATAAAAGGTTCCAGATCTTCCTGTTTGGCGGCGGACGCACCGAAGAGTCTTTGCTGCACGCTATGGAACAGAAATACTCTGGCGTGGAGTCCGCCGCCGGTAAGTACACTCTTACTGAGGAACTGGAAATACTTAAAAGCCTCGATCTTATGATATCCATGGATTCTGCAAATATGCACCTTGCCTCTTTTGTGGGAACACCGGTCTTGTCAATATGGGGCGCAACACACCCGTATGTAGGTTTCTATGGATGGAATCAGAAATCTGGGAATGCAGTTCAGCTTGACTTGGAATGCAGGCCATGCTCTGTATTCGGAAACAAGGAGTGTTACAGGGGTGATTATGCCTGTCTTATGAACATTAAGCCTCAAATGGTGTTGGATAAGGTGTTGTCACTAACTTCAAGAGACTAATGAGAAATGGAGATTAAGAGTACAGATATCGAGATAATGTCCCCTGCCGGCAATTTTGAGGCATTGCATGCCGCAATCCAGGGTGGGGCAAATTCAATCTATTTTGGCGTGGGAGAGTTGAATATGCGCTCTCATTCTGCCAATAACTTCTCTGCCGCTGATTTGCCGGAGATTGTTTCAATTTGCAGGAGTAATAATGTGAAGTCATATCTTACTCTTAACATCGTAATATATGACTCGGATCTGGAGGCTATGCGCAAAACCGTTGAGGCTGCACATGAAGCAGGAATCTCTGCAATAATTGCTTCGGACATGGCCGTTATCCTTTATGCAAGAAAAATGGGGATTGAAGTTCATATCTCCACACAACTCAATGTTTCCAATATAGAGAGTGTCAGATATCATTCGCAATTTGCAGATGTGATTGTTCTGTCAAGAGAGCTGACATTGTTACAGATAAAGGAGATAAGCGAGGCTATTAATAGAGAGCAGATTAAGGGCCCTTCGGGGAAATTGGTTTCGCTTGAGCTTTTCTGTCACGGTGCTTTGTGTATGGCTGTCTCAGGAAAGTGTTACCTGAGCCTTCATGAATACAATGCCTCAGCGAACAGAGGTTCATGCTATCAGTTGTGCAGGAGAGGCTATCAGGTGACTGACCTTGAGACAGGAATGCAGCTCGAGATTGACAATAAGTACATTATGTCGCCCAAAGATCTCTGCACTATAGAGTTTGTCGACAAAATTATCGATGCTGGTGTGACAGTCTTTAAGATTGAGGGAAGAGCAAGGGCTGCGGAGTATGTAAAGAGGGTCACTTCTGCCTATCGTGAGGCTGCAGATGCCGTCTGCAACGGGTCTTATGACTCGAAACTGTCAGGAGAGCTTAAAGCTCGTGTTTCTTCTGTCTTCAACAGAGGTTTCTGGGACGGATACTACCAGGGGGCAAAACTTGGCGAATGGAGCGATGTATACGGTAACAAGGCAACCAGAAAGAAACGTTATGTCGGCAAGGTCACTAATTACTTCTCAA
>JAQVBQ010000051.1 GCA_028690215.1 Bacteroidales bacterium
TGTATGCGTTTACTTCCTTTTGGTTGGTAAGGCGTACACGGGCTACTTTACGCATAGCCGAGTTAGGTTTCTTAGGAGTTGTTGTGTAAACACGTACACATACTCCGCGTCTTTGTGGACAAGCATCCAGAGCGCGAGATTTGCTCTTCTCTACGATCACTGTGCGGCCCATGCGGACTAACTGTTGAATTGTTGGCATAATTGGTTGTTATTCTTTGCTTTAAGTATTTTCGCCACATAAAATTGGGATGCAAAGGTAAGATTATTAATTTGAATTACAAACACCTTATTAACATTTTTTGACGAAAAAAGGGCTATCTTTGGGAAAATACAGAATCATGGAATTATCAAAAATCGCAAAGAATTTCATCGAGTGTGAAGAAAAGTATGGAGCACACAACTATCATCCACTTGAAGTAGTGTTAGCAAAGGGCAAAGGCCCTTATGTATGGGATGTAGACGGAAAAAAATATTTTGACTTTTTGTCTGCATATTCTGCCGTCAATCAGGGACATTGTCACCCTAAAATTGTTAAAGCACTTAAGGATCAGGCAGATAAACTGTGTCTTACATCCAGAGCCTTTTACAATGATTGCCTGGGACCATACGAAAAATACATTCACGAATTCTTTGGTTACGACAAGGTACTTCCGATGAACTCCGGTGCAGAGGCCGTTGAGACAGCCTTGAAGCTTGCCCGCAGATGGGGATATGTAAGGAAAGGAATCGCGGAGAACAAAGCTTTGATTATTTGCTGTGAAGGTAATTTCCACGGAAGGACTATTACTATTGTCTCACTCTCAACTGATCCTGACTCTTACGATAAATACGGCCCTTTTACTCCGGGTCTTATCAAGATACCATACAATGATACCAAAGCGTTGGCTTCTGTTCTGGAGAAACATGGAGCAGAGGTTGCCGCATTTCTGGTTGAACCTATTCAGGGTGAAGCCGGGGTGTTTGTACCCGATGAGGGTTATCTAAAAAAATGCTTTGATCTATGTAAAAAGCACAATGTCCTTTTTATGGCAGACGAGGTACAGACAGGTATAGCAAGGACAGGGAAAATGTTATGCAGTGATCATGAAGGCATACGCCCGGATGTTGTGATACTTGGTAAGGCTATTTCAGGCGGAGTATTACCTGTATCTGCAGTTCTGGCAGATGACGATATAATGCTTACAATTAAACCGGGTGAGCATGGTTCCACTTTCGGAGGATTTCCTCTTGCCTGCCGTGTAGCTGTAGCAGCACTTGAGGTTGTAAAGGAGGAAAAACTTGTGGAAAGAGCTGAATATCTTGGAAAGATCTTCAGGGAGGAGATGGGAAAATATAAATCACCATTTATTAAACAGATCAGAGGAAAAGGTTTGCTCAATGCCATCGTTGTCCAGCCACACAATGGCAAGGAGGCGTGGGATGTTTGCGAGAAGATGGCAGAGATGGGCGTTCTGGCAAAACCGACTCACAAGCATATAATACGATTTGCTCCTCCATTGGTTATATCTGAAGAGGAGTTGAGAGAGGCAATAAAAATTATAATTAGTGCAATGGATTCTCTAGCTTAATCTTATGCAGACAACCTCCAAAGTTTTAATGATAAGGCCTGCAAACTTCGGTTATAATCACGAGACTGCGGTCAACAATGCCTTCCAGCAGCTGAGCAATGAAGATTGCACAAATACAAAAGCCGTATACGAGTTTGACAACTATGTAAAACTCCTAAGGCAGAATGGTGTGAATGTCCATGTGCTTCAGGATACACCGGAGCCCTACACGCCGGATTCGATATTTCCCAATAACTGGTTTTCAACCCATCAAGGAGGTACTTTGGTGCTCTATCCTATGTTTGCCGGAAACAGAAGACTTGAAAGAAAACCCGAAGTAATAGATTATGTCAGAAAGGAGTTTGATGTAAAGAGGGTAGTGGATCTGACTAAATGGGAGGCAAAATCTCTCTTTCTTGAGGGTACTGGAAGTATGGTGCTTGACAGAGACAGTAACCTTGTTTATGCCTGTGCTTCGCCAAGGACTGATGAATCCGTACTTGAGGAGTTCTGTGAGGAGATGGATTGTGACTATTTTCTTTTTAGGGCAAGTGATGAGAATAATCAGCCAATATATCACACCAATGTGATGATGTGTGTCGGAAGTAAATTTGTCCTTGCCTGCATTGATGCCATAAAGGATATCAGCGAAAGGGAGAATTTTATCGGTCTGGTAGAGGAGGTAGATAAAGAGTTGATTGAGATATCCCTTGAACAGATGGGCAATTTTGCCGGCAATATGCTGGAAGTAAAAAATGATAAAGGGGAGTCTTTGCTTATTATGTCAGCACGGGCAAGAATGGCCTTAGATGACAGTCAGATTGAGAGACTAGAGTCATACTGCAGGATCCTCACTCCGGATGTCTCAACAATTGAGATAAACGGAGGTGGTTCTGTGCGTTGTATGATTGCCGAGATCTTTGTTTAGTTAATTGTCGTCCTCCTTCAGATAACCGCTGCGATAGGCATCAAGCAATTTGGTAAGGTCGTCAATCTGTTGCATGAGCTCTTTTCCTATATCTGTGTGCCTTACAAGTTTACGTCTGTTGCTGAATTCAAGCACAGTAGTCTCGGATATTATATCTTCTCCATTCTCAATAGCCTGTTGAGTTGATACAAATGGTTGGTGTTGAATAAGTTGGAGGCCATGAGAGTTGTATATGAGTGTAAATCCGGCTATTCCTGTTTCCGGTTGGTATGCCTTTGAGTAACCACCATCTATGACAAGAAGTTTTCCGTCAGCTTTTATAGGAGACTCTCCTTTAGTCGTTTTTACAGGTATATGGCCGTTAATTATGTGAGAGTGCTCGTCTCTTATTCCGAACTCTTCAAGTATTTTCTCACAGATCTCCCGGTTGTCCTTCAGATGGAAATAGTGCCCCTTGTTCTCTTTGTGGGTCTCCTTGTCGGCGATAAAATACCTCTCAAAGGTAGCCATCCGGTCCTTATCAAAAGGAGGGGATGAAGGCCCGCACCAGAGATACCATATGAAATCCAGTCCGTATCGTTTCTCTTTGGTCTTTTTATCTTCAAAATATGCCTGACGTACTATTTGGTCTATTTTGTCGAACAACTTCTTTCCGCTGTAATCAGTGCCTTGAATTTTCACACTCCTGAAGGAACCGTCTTCATTAAGAGGAACAGAACCATGATACAGAAGATTCGAGTTTCTTACAAGATAGAGAGATCCATTTGCGTATATACACCTCATGTGTTTTCTCAGCTTTTCGCTGTGAGTGAATGAGTGTATAAGTTTGTCAACCAGCTCCCTTTCATCTTCTGTAAGTTCATATGGATTTTTTGGGTCTATTGTCGGGAATAACTTGTCTTTGAGTTGATATACTTTGCCGTTGAGGTTTATTGTACCTTTTTCATAATCAATCAGATGAAGCAGCCTCCTTTCGCTCATACCCATTTCGGGATTCCTCTCTATAAGTTGACCTTCTAGCTTGAACTGAATAATAGAAATAGCCTTGTGCATCTGGGATATCATTTTTATCTGCTTCTGCTTTACAACCTCATCTTCACTCATCTTCGGCTTGAATTCCGTGCACGGATCCTCTCCGTACATCTCCAGCGCAAATGAGGCAAGAGGCATAAGGTTGATTGCGTATCCGTCCTCCAGAGTTGTAAGATTTGTGTAGCGCAGGGACATCCTGATTACATTTGCCATACAGGCTTCACTTCCGGCAGCTGCTCCCATCCATACAAGGTCGTGATTTCCCCATTGTATGTCGACATTATGATAATCACAGAGAATGTCCATGATTATATGTGCTCCGGGACCTCTGTCATATACGTCTCCTATTATATGGAGCGAATCTATTGTCATTCTCTGGATGAGTTTGCTAATAGCAACGATAAAATTCTCCGATCTTCCGGTTGAGACTATTGTAGAGATGATTGCCTCGACGTAACCGTGCTTGTTAGGTTCATTGAGAGACTCATGCATCAACTCCTGTATTATATAGGAGAACTCTTTTGGCAGGGCCTTCCGCACTTTTGACCTGGTATATTTGGAAGAGACGTTTTCACACACTTTTAACAACCTGACAAGTATCATCTTGTACCAGTCATCAATATCATGCTCACGGGCTTTTATGATTTTCAGTTTTTGTTCGGGATAGTATATCAGTGTGCACAACTCCTTCTTTTCCCACTCCCTGAGTGTGTGGCCAAAAATATCTTCTACCTTTTTCTTTATTACTCCGGATGCATTTTTTATTACATGCTGAAAAGCCTCGTGCTCTCCATGTATATCTGTCAGGAAATGTTCTGTACCCTTGGGGAGGTTGAGTATAGCCTCAAGATTGATAATCTCTGTGGCGGCGTCTGAAATAGTAGGGAAACTCTTGGAAAGCAGTTTAAGATACTTAAGGTCTTTCATGATTTTGATTATTGTGGCAGGTGTTTTTTGATTGCTGCAAGCAATACTGAGGATCTGATGGGTTTAGTAACCACATCGTTGCACCCGGCTTCAATTGCTATCTTATGGTCTGATTCAAAAGCATTAGCTGTCTGTGCTATGATAATGACATCTTTTGAATATTTTCGTATTATTTTAGTCGCCTCAAGGCCGTCCATTACCGGCATCTTAATGTCCATAAGAATAACAGACGGATTGTTAACTTTATACATCTCTACTGCCTCTTCGCCATTTCTGGCCCAAATGAGCCTATAGAACTTACTCAACATGATACGAAGGAGCTGATAATTACTGTCCAGATCTTCTGCGATAAGAATAAGTGGCTGTACCTCTTTCTCTATAATAGGTTCAGGCTTCTCTGTTTGTTCCTCTGTTTTTTGTAACTCCTGGGTGTTGTCTGATCGCGGGGACTCAGGGAAGTTTATAGTATATCGTATTGTTGTACCGGCACCAAATTCAGACTCTGCCCATATACGCCCCCCGAATTTCTCTACTATAGCCTTGCACAAAGGTAACCCTAACCCAGTTCCTCCGACAAATTCATTTATCTTGAAAAAGCGTTCGAAAATGGCAGCCAGATTTTTCTTCTCAATCCCGATACCTGTATCACTTACAAAAATCTCCACAAATTTTTCGTGTACTTTATAACCGACTCTAATTTCTCCTACATCTGTGAATTTAAGAGAATTGCTAATAATGTTACTTAATATCTGTCTGTTACGAAAGGCGTCAAATGTGAGTGTTAGCGGTTGTTCAGGAAGGTCACTGACAATCCTGACATTTGGTTTCTCCTGATTTTTGAATGAATATATAACCTCGTTTATGTTGTCTGATAGGTCGAATGGTTTGGATTCAAATAGAAGAGCATTTGATTCAATCCGGGAAAGATCCAGGATATCACCTATGAGCGACATGAGTTTTCTGGAGCTTTCATTTATCACCTCAACGAATCTCCGTTTTTCGTCCGCACTGTAGTCCGGTTCTGTCAACAAATTTGCAAAACCAACCAGCCCGTTCAAAGGTGTCCTGATTTCATGGCTCATATTGGATAGAAAAGCCGTTTTGAGCTTGTCAGACTCCTCTGCCTTCAATCTTGCTTCAATAAGTTCGCTTTCCCTCTTTTTATGATCATCAATATATATATCCATTCCGTATATGTAACGGACATTCTTCTTCCCCTCCCTCTCAATGTATGTTATTCCTCTTCTCTCCCACCATTTATAAGTAGCTCCATTATCCGTTGTCATACGGAACTCTATTCTTTTCATTCCACCCATAGAATCCGCCGATAAAATACTAATAGTATTGGCCACTGTTTTTCTGTCATCAGGATGAACTTTTGAAAGGAAAAACCTTATGAGAGATTCTTCCGGAGCCTTTTCTTGTATGTATTTGAAGTAATTGTCATTCAAATATAGATTCTTGGTCAGTGTGTTGTATGCCCAGGTATATGATTTTGCAGTTTCGGCGGCGAGTTTGAGAAACCTCTGTTGTGTAAAGGATTCGGTCCTGTCGTAAAATGCAAATACAATCTGAGAAATTTGTCCGTCAGAGTCTATCACAGGGGATACATTTCCTGATATAACCCGTGACTCCAAGTCGGGATAATTTATTTTTGTTGAGTTTGAGATCTGAACTCTCCCTTTATCTTTCATACATTTCAGGAGAGCTTCGGAAACGGATATTTCATTATGTGGCCTTGAGGTTTGGAAAACCTCGTCAAAAGTAAGACCAATTAAATCTCCACTATGGCCTGACATCTCTATGCCGGCTTTATTTATATTGATAATCTTAAGTTTTGAATCAAATGTTATAACACCTTCAGTCATTACTGAGAGCGTTTTGTCCAAGAGCTCTTTTCTAATTTCACTCTCTTTTGACAGTTTGAGATTGTCCTTGTTTACTCTTAGAAATCGGAAATGATAGTAGGCAAGTGATATGAGGGAGACAGAGAGAAGGATTATTATAAAGATTATAAAATTGATCTCTGTTGCGTAATCATCAAAAATATTAAAAGGTTTGTTTATATAAAAGGCCTCTTTTGGTATTCTCTCCTGTGGTACACTGAGACGTTTGACAACATTGAAATCAAGTATTAGCTTACCACAATTTATAGAGACAGTTGAAGGAGCCAACATACCTCTTGCCAGCTTAATTGCCTTATCTGCAACTATGTTCCCGACATCCCACATTGAAGTAAGATACCCTCCCAAAATTCCTGATCCAATAGAGAGGTTCTGGTTTCCAAATACGGGTATGTTGCCAAGTTTACTCAGAAACGGATAGTATGACCCATTTATGTTATAATTACCCACATTGTCGAGTAACCAGGAGGAGAGAATAATAAATGTGCGGTCGGGTTGCTTGGTTATCTCTTTGATAAAAAGATCAAAATGTTCGGTAGGTGGAGAAATATAAGTTATTCTAACCTCTTCTTTGTATTTTGACAAAGTGCTTTGTGCAAGATTCCTTTCAGCAATTCCATAATCCGAGTCATCAGAGATAAAAATCACTCTTTTTGTTCTTGGAAAAAGCTTCATACCCAGAAGGAAATTCTTTTCAAAGTTCCAGTCAATCTCGCAGACAAGATTCCTTGGCAGAGGTTCTACATGGTTGGTTTTTGTACATATAGAGACAACAGGCATGTTTTCGTAAAATGAAGAGTCAATAGTGGAGATTAGCCTGTGTGATTCGCGGTCAGTAGCAATGACTACATCCGCATACTTCCTGTTTATTGTGTTATGTGCAATATTTTTTATTCTTTCACTCTTATCATCAAAATCCCTCTCTCCGGTTGGATCTATACTCAATGTGTGAACTAAAGAGTTAATCTTTCTGTTTGATATATATGAAGATATTCCGGATGTGAACTCCCGGAGCCTTTCATGCCTTGGATTACGGGAATAGAAAACGGCGATCTTTGTCGTTTTTGAAGTGTACTCAAGAGATCCGGGGAACGAGACATCCTTCTCATGAGATGAAACCACATCCCAGAAGAGAACGAATAGCATTATAAGGGATATCTTTTTCCAGATCTTCATTCGGATAGCCAACTAGGTATTTCTCAAAGTTATGAAAACTTTTTAAAGAACTTTGCTAAGCACGTGTTTTTTTGCATTTATGGACATCAGAAGAGATCTCAGCACAAGGTGCACGGTATATCCAAGCCAAAGTGCCTGTATACCAATGCTGTTTTTGAATATGAGATAGGAAAGGAAGAATGCTAATGCGGATAAAATCATTACGTTACGAAGTGCTACCGAGGAGGTAGCCCCGACATAAATTCCATCCCAGGTAAATCCAATACAGCCGGCCATAGGTACAATCAGCAGCCAAGGAAGAAACTGCCTTGATTCCCTGATTACCACTTCATTGTTTGTCATCAGTCTGAAAAGGGCCTCACCTCCGAAGTAATACCCAAAAGTTGATATTATACCGATTGCGATACACCATGAAAAGATTAGTTTTATTGATTTTTTGAGGTTTTTTTCGTCTCGTGCCCCTATGTATCTTCCGGTTAATGCCTCACCGGCATAGGCAAATCCATCAATAAAATAGGAGTATAAAAGCATTAGTTTCATCATGATGGTGCTGACAGCCAGCAGTGTGTCGCCATACTCAGCAGCTATGCTTGTAAATCCTGCATATACACAAAGAAAACTCAGAGAACGGATAAAGAGATTGCCGTTCATAACAAAGAAACTTTTTACCTCTTTGAGCTTGAAACTTCTTCTTATATCAATGTGTTTGAACAGCTTGCCATAGTATATGTATAATATTAATAAGGTGACAACCAGACCAGTGTATTGTGCTGCCACTGTTCCCAAAGCTATACCTGCTACACCCATTTTCAGATAAATTGCAAAATAGAGACAGTACAGCAGATTGGTAACATTTACTGTTATATCAGAAATCATAGGTGAGATTGTATTCTGCATACCTATGAACCAGCCCTTAAGGGCAAACAGAGAGAGAGTTGCCGGAGCCGCCCATATTCTTATATAGAAATACTGACAAGCAAGACTTTTTACCTCTTCGGAAGTGTCTATTACCATGAAGGAGAGTTCAACAAAAAAATATTGAATAGCCCATATTACTGCTGCAGCCATCAGAGCTGTTCCTACCGACTGAATGAGAATCTTGACTGCCTCTCTGAAATCTCTCTTCCCATATGCCTGTGCTGTCAATCCTCCGGTTCCTACACGAAGAAAACCAAAGTTCCAATAGAGCAGGTCAAAGAGCATTGTTGCAATCGCAATAGATCCTATATATGCGGCATCACCCAGTCTTCCTGCTATTGCAACGTCCACCATCCCAACTATAGGCACGGTGATGTTGGCCAGAATGCTTGGGACGGCAAGCTTCATTATTCTTTTGTTCATCATCTCTTACCTGTATTTACCCTCCTCTTCCAACATGCCTAGATAGGATATATATCTGTCAGCAGAGATCTCTCCAGAATCAACAGCCATTTTTACGGCACATCCGGGCTCGTGTGTGTGGGTACAAGGGGCAAAGCGGCAATTGTCAAGAACTTTCAACATTTCGGGGAAATAATGGCTGAGCTCTTCAGGCTTCATTTCAATCAGACCAAATCCCCTGATGCCGGGAGTGTCTATTACAAAACCTCCTGTTTTCAATGGGTGTATTTCGTAATATGTGGTTGTATGCTTGCCCTGAAGATGATATTCAGATATCTCTTTTGTCCTTAAATTGAGTGTGCTGTCAAGAGTGTTTATCAATGTGGATTTACCGACTCCGGAAATACCTGAAAGTAATGTCAGCTTATCTTTGCACTCATATTTAAGCCTTTCAATATTTTCACCGCTGACACATGAAACTTCAATGACATCATACCCGGCAGAGTTGTATAGCTCTTTAAAACTATTTACGCTTTCAGGGTTCTCTTTATAGAGATCACTTTTGTTAAGGATTATTTTCACGGGCACCCTGTAAGCTTCGCAAGTGACAAGAAAGCGGTCGATGAATGCCAGGGGGGTCTGAGGAAGGTCAAGAGTGACAATGATTAAGGCCAGATCGATATTGGCTGCGATTATATGGGCCTCTCTAGAAAGATTGGTAGATTTTCGTATGATGTAATTTGTTCTCGGATGAATCCGTGTGATTATACCGCTTCCATCTTCCTGAATGTCATAATCAACAAAATCCCCTACTGCAATAGGATTGGTTGTCCTCACGCCTTTGAGGCGAAGTTTTCCGCGCACGGTACACTGAGTGACACTCCACTCCGGTAAGTTGCTTACAAGATAATGACTGCCAGTGTGTTTGATGACCCGTGCTCTTGTTGATTTTTGTTTTTCCACAGTTGCGAATATACAAAATTGTATAAAAAGGATTAACTTTGAAGATTAATTAAGTTTAAACAATATGTATACACTGGAAGAGCTTGATGCGATTGTAGAGAAGGCTGTGATTACGCTTGATCTTAAAGGGAAACCGGAAGAGCTCTATGAGCCTATAGAGTATTTGATTTCCATAGGAGGTAAGCGTTTGAGGCCAAAGATGGCTTTGATGACATACAACCTTTTCTCGGAAAGGATTGACAATGAAATTTTGTATCCGGCAATGGCAATTGAGATATTCCACGGCTTCACGCTTATTCATGATGATATAATGGATGATGCTCCTTTGAGGCGAAACCAGACTACAGTCCATAATAAGTGGAACAACAATATAGCAATCCTTTCAGGCGATGTAATGTGTATTAAGTCCTACCAATATCTCGCACATGCACCGGCAGCCTCTCTAAGCAAAGTGTTGGCTCTCTTTTCAAAAACTGCAGCTCAGGTATGTGAGGGACAACAAATAGATATGAACTATGAATCGGTTCCTTTTATTACGACAGAAGATTATACTGAGATGATATCGCTGAAGACCGCCGTTCTGATTGCATGTTCTGCAAAGATGGGTGCGATAATCGCAGGTGCGGGGGAGAAGGTGTCTGATATGTTATACAACTATGGGTATAAACTTGGACTTGCCTTTCAGATTAAAGACGACTATCTGGACAGCTTTGGAAATACTCTGACATTCGGCAAGGCTATAGGAGGAGATATTCTTTGCAATAAAAAGACATGGTTGCTTGTTGAAGCTTTCAAACGAGCTAATCCTGAGCAGACAAATGCCCTGCTTGATCTTTTCAAAAATAATTCAATTTCTCCGGAAGATAAGATAGCTACAGTGCTTGCCAAATATAAAGAACTGGGTGTAAAAGAGTGTGCTGAGGAGGCAATTGCCGGCTACCATGCTGAAGCAAGGGAGATAGTACATGCTGCCGGGCTGACAAAGGCGCAGGAATCTCAACTGATTGCCTTTGCGGACAAGTTGATTGATCGTGAAAAATAACAATAAGCTATATATGAAGTACAGTACAAAATTCAACGAGATCTTCGAGAGGTCTGTCAATGATTATCACAAATGGGACAATGTAGATGCCACCATGGCAGATCCTTATGAGCCGGGAACTATTGAATATTTCCTGTACAAGAAAAACTGGATAGATGCTGTTCAGTGGCACCTTGAGGATATTATAAGAAACCCTGCCATTGACCCTGTTGAGGCATTGGAGATAAAGAGAAGGATAGACAGGTCAAATCAGGAGAGGACAGATCTGGTAGAGATGATTGACAGCTATTTCATGGATCTTTTCTCAAATGTCAAGCAACTGGAAGGCGCAACCATCAATACGGAGACTCCTGCATGGGCAATAGACCGCCTGTCGATTCTTGCACTAAAGATATACCATATGAGGGTGGAGGCTGAGAGAAAAGATGCATCTGAAGAGCATATTGCCAACTGTACAAAAAAATATCAGACCCTTCTTACTCAGAAAGAGGATCTTTCACTTGCAATAGACCAACTCCTTGCCGACATAGAGTCAGGCAGGAAGTATATGAAGTTTTACAAGCAGATGAAAATGTACAATGATCCGGCATTGAATCCGGTGTTATATCAAGGTGAAAAAAAGAGCTAGGCATATACTGATATTCAGGTTTTCTGCAATAGGTGACATTGCGATAGGAGCACCATTGGTGAGAGCCTATGCAGAAGCCAATCCCCAAGTGCGGTTCACGATGGTTTCTCAACCAAGACTGGAAACTCTGTTTTCAGGAATTGATAACCTCTCATTCTTCCCTGTTGATTTCAAAGGAAAATACAGGGGATTCAGAGGCCTGACAAGATTGTACAGGGATCTTTCGAGGACAAGACCTACAGATATTGCCGACCTGCATAATGTTACCCGCACATGGGTGCTACGAGGCTACTTTTTTTTCAATCTTCTGAAAATCGCTTTTCTTCATAAAGGAAGAGCGGAAAAATCAGAGCTCACCAGAAAGAAAAACAAGCAACTCAGACAGCTTCCCTCAATGCTGAGCCGCTATGAGAGCGTTTTTGCAGGGCTCGGGCTTGAAAATATAAACTTTGCAGGCAGAGAATATATTTCAAGAGCAAGGAAAAACGGAGAACATATTAGAATCGGAATTGCTCCATTTGCAAAACACAAAGGAAAGGCGTGGCCGTATGAATATATGGAGCAGGTTGTCTCAACGCTAAGTGAGGATAAGCGGTTCCAGATCTTTCTGTTTGGCGGCGGACGTACCGAAGAGACTTTGCTGCACGCTATGGAACAGAAATACTCGGGCGTGGAGTCCGCCGCCGGCAAGTACACTCTGGAGGAGGAGTTGGAAATACTTAAAAGCCTGGATCTTATGGTATCCATGGACTCTGCCAATATGCACCTTGCCTCCTTTGTTGGCACGCCTGTTATGTCTATATGGGGCGCAACACATCCGTATGCAGGCTTCTACGGATGGAATCAGAACCCGGAAAATGCCGTGCAGCTTGACCTGGAATGCAGGCCATGCTCTGTATTCGGCAACAAGGAGTGTTACAGGGGGGATTATGCCTGCCTTATGAACATTAAGCCTCAAATGGTGTTGGATAAGGTGTTGTCACTAACTTCAAGAGAGTAACCAGAAATGAACATAAAGAGTACAGATATCGAGATAATGTCACCTGCCGGCAATTTTGAGGCATTACATGCCGCAATTCAGGGAGGGGCGAATTCCGTCTATTTTGGCGTAGGAGGGCTGAATATGCGGTCGCATTCCGCCAATAACTTCTCTGCCGGGGATTTGCCGGAGATTGTTTCTATTTGTAGGAGTAATAATGTTAAGTCATATCTAACGCTCAACATTGTAATATACGACTCGGATCTGGAGGCTATGCGCAAAACCGTCGAGGCTGCACATGAAGCAGGAGTCTCTGCAATAATTGCCTCGGATATGGCAGTGATCCTTTATGCAAGAAAGATTGGGGTGGAGGTTCATATATCCACACAACTGAATGTCTCGAACATAGAGAGTGTAAGATATCATTCACAATTTGCAGATGTCATTGTCCTCTCGAGGGAACTTTCATTGGTACAGATAAAGGCAATCAGCGATGCCATTAAGGGAGAACAGATAAAAGGCCCTTCGGGAAAATTGGTTGCCCTTGAGCTTTTCTGCCATGGTGCACTCTGTATGGCTGTTTCAGGTAAGTGTTACCTGAGCCTTCATGAATATAATGCTTCTGCAAACAGGGGTTCATGCTATCAGTTGTGCAGAAGAGGCTATCAGGTGACTGATCTTGAGACTGGTATGCAACTCGAGATAGACAATAAATACATTATGTCACCCAAGGATCTCTGCACAATAGAGTTTGTCGACAAGATAATCGACGCCGGGGTGACAGTATTCAAGATAGAGGGCAGGGCAAGGGCTGCGGAGTATGTCAAGAGGGTCACCTCGGCCTATCGTGAGGCAGCAGATGCTGTTTGTAACGGTAAATATGACAGTAAACTGTCAGGTGAGCTTAAGGCCCGCGTCTCTTCAGTCTTCAACAGAGGTTTCTGGGACGGATACTACCAGGGGGCAAAACTTGGCGAATGGAGCGATGTATACGGTAACAAGGCAACCAGAAAGAAACGTTATGTCGGCAAGGTCACTAATTACTTCTCAA